>NZ_CP101657.1:300000-600000 GCF_024804185.1 Wolbachia endosymbiont of Aedes albopictus | reverse complement strand
AATGGTAGCAAAGGGGCAAAACCTTAAGCTTGGCATGGTTGTTGGTTGTGATAAAGATGACGTAATTAAGGTTATTAATCCAACAGCGACAGATAGAACGCAAACAGCGATAGGTGTAATAACAAGTGATGTAAACGCAACGGAAACCACCAAAGCAGTAATCATTACACGTATAGCAATGCTAGCAGATCATGCAGTGGTGTGGCCAGCAAATATCACTGAGGAGCAAAAAGCTGCAGCAATAAAGCAACTTGAAGCACGTGGCATCATCATTCGTAAGGGAGTTTAAAACTGCTCAACTGAAGAGCAAAACCAACTTAAAACATACAGCATTAAAGGGCGAAAAATATGCAAAATCCATTTACAAATCCGGCATTTAGTATGACAGCATTAACAAATGCAATGAACATATTGCCGATAAATCATGGTCGCGTCGAAAATTTAAATTTATTTCCAAGTAGATCGGTAAGATTCCGACATATTACGATAGAAGAGCAAAACGGTGTTTTGAGCCTATTACCAACACAAACGCCAGGAGCACCAGCAACAGTGGGAAAACGTGGAAAACGAAAAGTAAGAACATTTACGATACCACATATTTCCCATGATGACGTAGTGTTGCCTGAGGAAGTACAAGGAATAAGAGCATTTGGGTCAAATAATGAACTTAAGGCGCTGGCAGATGTAATAACGGATCATTTGCAGATGATGAGAAACAAACACGCGATAACGTTAGAGCATTTGCGAATGGGAGCGCTGAAAGGGATTATTCTGGACGCAGATGGCAGTGAATTATTAAATCTGTACAACGAATTTGAAATAACACCAAAAGTAGTAAATTTTGCGCTAGGAACAGCAACCACCGATGTCAAGCGTAAGTGTCTGGAGGTATTGAGGCACATAGAAGATAATCTAAGTGGTGAATATATGACCGGAATTCATGCTTTAGTAAGTCCTGAGTTTTTCGATGCTTTAACTTCCCACGCTAAAGTAAAAGAAGCATACGAGAGATGGCAAGAAGGAGCAGCATTAAGGAATGACATGAGATCAGGATTTACGTTCTGTGGAATAACATTTGAGGAGTATAGAGGGCAAGCAACCGACCCTGAAGGAATTGTGAGAAGGTTTATAGAAAAAGACACAGGACACTGTTTTCCACTTGGTACAGCAAGCACATTTACTACTTACTTTGCGCCAGCGGACTTTAATGAGACGGTAAATACACTAGGGCAACCGTTATATGCAAAACAAGAGCCAAGAAGATTTGATAGAGGGACCGATTTACATACGCAGTCAAATTCTTTACCAATGTGCCATCGTCCAGAAACATTAATCAAAGTCGTTGCAGCATAGGTAGAGCAACTACAAAAGTGGTGAGGCATTCTACCAGTATGCCCCTTCTTAGCGTGCATAGTGCATAAAGGTAAAATATGCAAGGAAAAATAGAAAGATTATTTGCAGATTGTTTTGCACATCTAGGGCAGCAAGCGTTGTATGAGTCAAAGGATAAGTCATACATGGTACAGATATTAAAGCAACAGCCAGATAAATTATATGGAATTGGTGAAGGACAATTTGTAGGGGAGATGTTGATTTTGGAGGTGAGTGTCTTTGATATATTGCAGCCAGTAGTAGGAGATACTTTTTCCATAGGTAGTTGTAGATACAGAGTACATTCACCGCCACTCAGAGATAACTCTGGAATGATCTGGAAAATTCAAGCAGTGGGATGCGTATAAACATAGAAATCACCAATAGCATAATGCAAAGTATAGATGCTGAAAGGAAAAAAGTGGAAAAAGCGACGGTGAGGGCATTAAACAAAACAGCACTATGGGTAAGATCGCAAACTGTCAAACAAGTAAGCGAAGAAAAACAAATACCAAAAAAAGCAATGAGAAAAAAGTTAAGTGTGGATAAAGCAAATAGAAAGCGTTTATGGTCAGTAGTGAAGCTCAGTTCGCAGTGGATAGGAGTAGCAAAACTTGGAAGTATAAAACAGACAAAGATGGGAGCAAGGGCAGGAAACCGTATGTATGAAGGAGCATTCATAGCAACGATGAAAAATGGTCACATAGGAATATTCAGGCGAAGGTATACCACGTCTTTACCAATAGATGAAATTAAAGTAAACACGCAAGCTCGGGAAATAATGAAAGAGTTAGCCGAAAATGAAGCAGAGAGAGTATTTGAGAAATATTTTCACCAACAGTTAGAATATATAAAGTAATGTTTTGGAGAGATTTACATCAGAAAATTTGCACAACGCTAAAAGAAGAAATACCAGCGATACAGACATGTGAAGTGTATCCAACAATAAGAAAAGAATTATTGGCGCCAGCGATATTTGTAGAATTGTCAAGTTTAGAACCAGGAAAAGATCCGGGGACAGAGGAGTTTGCGCTGAGAGCAAGATTTGAGGCGAGAGTGGTAGTTGATGGGAGGAATTCCTCGATAGTTGTGAGGTCACTGGCAGCAGAAGTTGCAAGAGTAGTAAATAAGAATACTTGGAACGTGGACAATGTTTCAGCAGGTGAATTTATATCAGCGGAAGTAGACAATTTTAGACCAGAATTAGATGCATATTTAGTGTGGTTAGTAGAATGGGCTCATGAGATGCACGTGGGGAAGTCAGTGTGGTCAGAAGCTGGAATTAAGCCGCATATTATAGAGATAGGTGAAGTACATGTTAGAGCATAATTTTGCCATTGCAGAGCTAAATAGAAGGCTAGCGAACATTATTCGTATAGGTCTAGTTAAAGAAGTAGACTATGAAAAAGCAAGAGTGCGGGTAAAAGTAGGAGAATTTATAACCGATTGGCTTCCATGGGTAACGGCAAGAGCAGGAGAAGATAGAAGTTGGTTTTCCCCAGATATTGATGAGCAGGTGATGGTATTATCGCCATTCGGAGAGTTATCTTTGGGAGTAGTACTTGCTGGAATATATCAACAGAAATATACTGCACCAGAAAGTAAAAAAGAGGTAAGTAGTTTAACGTTTCAAGATGGGACAAAGTTATCGTACGATAAAAATAAACATCACTTAGAAATTTTCGTAGCTGATAAAATTACTTTAAAAGTTGGAAGATCAGAAATAGAAATGACAAAAGATAGTATTAAATTAAAAGCAAGAAGAATAGACTTAAATTGATATATATGAATAAAGCAGTTATTTGCATAGGGGATCATTGTACAGGCATGCCGGTTCATGTCTGTGTGAGCGGGAGTGAAGATGTATTTGTTAATGGTAGAACTGCTTGTCGTAAGGGTGATATCTTGACAATGGGGGAAACACTAACGCAAGGATCAAACAACGTATTTGTGAACGGTATGGGAGTAACGAGAACAGGAGACTTAGTATCGTGTGGTTTTAAAGTGATAAGTGGAAGTAAAAATGTATTTGCGAGCTAAAAATGCGTGGGATGAGCAATAAAACGGGAAAAGAGTTGGAAGGACTAGAGCACCTAAAACAGTCGATAGTTGACATTGTGACCACTCCCGTTGCTAGTAGAGTTATGCGCAGGGAATATGGATCGAGATTATTTGAATTAGTAGATCGACCAATAAATCGTGATTTTACACTAGAAATTTATGCAGCAGTAGCAGAAGCACTGGAAAAATGGGAGAGAAGGTTTAAATTAGAGAAAGTGAAGATAACAGAAGTAAAAGAAGGGAGAGTAACATTGGATTTAGAAGGTGTCTATCTTTCAGAAGGTAAGTTCATAAATATTAATGGAGTAGTTGTTTAAAAATGCAGCAGCCAGAGATAATTGAAAAACTGAGCTATGAAGAAATATTCTCGAGAATGAAAGAAGAGTTGGTGAAGCGTGACGCAAGTTTTACAGCATTAGTAGAAAGTGACCCAGCGATAAAGATTTTAGAAGTAGCAGCATGGAGAGAACTTTTGCTGAGACAAAGAATAAATGAAGCAGTAAAAAGTAATTTACTTAAGTTTGCAAGGGGAAATGATCTTGATAATTTAGCTGAATTTTATGGTGTAGAAAGGGAAAAAGGGGAAGATGATGAACGTTTCAGAAAAAGAATTAAAGCAAAGATAGTTGGCTGGAGTACTGGAGGGAGTAAAGAACATTATCGATCTCATGCACTCTCAGCAGATAGAAGAGTAAAGGATGCGCTGGTTGAATCAAAAGTGCCAGGAAGTGTAGAGATCTCGATTTTATCCACGGAGTTATCCACAAATGGCATAGCATCTGAAGAACTACTGGATATTGTAAAAAAGCAAGTCACCAGGGATGATATAAGGGTATTAACAGATACGATAACAGTAGTTGGTTGCAATATTATTGAAATAGATATCCACAGCAGAATTAGCATAAGTTCTATAACATCAGAGGAAGAAATTAAAAAGCAATTTATCGAAAAGTTTGAAGCAAGCAAAAGACTCGGATGGAGTATTACAAGATCATGGATTATAGCGAATCTTTTTGTAGATGGGGTGAGTAACGTAGAGCTGTTAGAGCCAAAGGAAGATGTTGTTGTAGCAGGAAATGAGTGTGCTAAATTGGAAAATTTGAGAATCGAATTAGTGAGGCAAAACTGATGCTATTACCACCAAATTCTACGAAACAAGAGCAAGCGATAGTAGATGCAGTTGATTACAAAGTTGATACAAGTTGCATTAAGGGATTTAAATTCGGCTTAAAAGAAGAAATCCTACCTTGGTTAATCGAAGAATATGGCCTAGAAGAAATTCTATCATGGGTGAAGGATAAGAAGAAATCAATTAAAGAAGGAATAAAATTTCAAAGACTAAAAGGAACACCAGCATCGCTGAAAATAGCATTAAAATGGGCAAATATAGAAGATATTACAATTATTGAAGAGCCACCAGGTGAACATTTCTTTGAATTACAGATAGGGATAAAAGATGTTCCGAACGACTTCTTCGTTGATGCAGTAGTAGAACTAGCAAAACTATCATTGCCAGCAAGATCACGGCTAATGAGGATTTTTAACGATCACTACAACATTGGTAGGTTCATTTTAGATGAAAGTTTTTTTGGAAATTTGTTATCGGATTACTCAGGTGTAAAAATAGAAGAAGATGGACCGGTGTTATCATTTGGGAGAGTAAATTTTTTCAGGTCTCATGGTCCAGTTATTAGGATTGTAGAAAACTATCTACGCGATCATTATGAACGAGCTTTAAGCAATGATATATACCGGCTAGATGTAGCAATACTTGGAGAAACCGAGCCTCACACAAAGAATTATAACGGTATTTATGAAAGAAGTCATCAGTGGAATAATTTAAAAACGTTATATCCGCTACCACAGAGCTTATTACCGGCAATAAAGTTTGCGAAAGCGCAGATAGTATTGTCGGACAGTTGGAGTTTAGGGGAAATAAACGCATGTTTTCCAGTAAGTAGTATAGAAGAGAGGGGAAAAAGGTTTTTACTAGGAAGTGATAAGCTATCTGAACAAGTGTGGAATTTAAAATACAAGCCAATTTTAGAAAGATTCAGCGTTACTCACCACTACAAGGTAGAAGATTTTACCAACCAGAAAGTTATAAGATTTGGTTTAGCAAAGCACTATGTTCATTTTGAAAGCGGTTTAAATTCAGAGCAAAAGGATTCAATACATGAACCGGAAAATTACATTTTAGTGTTGTACAGAGGTGTACTAACGTGGCACGAACATCGTCATTTAAACAGAAGTTGGAAGGAGACACAAGCTATATGTTTAATATGCTAAACACTTATATTTATATCTTCATATACTACATTAACATTCAGTAAAAATGTGTGTTTTTTGAAAAAAAGAAGTTGCTTTTTGATATCAAAACAGGCATAACTAGAATAGTAGTGGGTAAACATAAGAAGTTTACTTTACGCTAGAATGAGCCAAATTGGCGTATGTTTTTATAGTGGGGTAACTAAAATGTTCAATTTAAATAAAAGACTGGAAAAATTAAAGGAGAATTCATTTAGAAAAATAGATGAGAGAGGAAAAGATGGTAACACTGTGTTGCATTTAGCAGCATACCTTTCAGATGAAAAAGCAATAAAGCTACTAATAGAAAAAGGAGCAGAAATAAATATAGAAAATAATAATGGAGACAGACCATTACACCTAGCAGCATTCTATGGAAAGGTAGAAAATGTAAAAGTACTGATAGAAGGAGGAGCAAATGTAAATGCTATGGACGATGGAGGATATACGGCGTTACATAGTGCGAGCTTAATGAGTTGTGAAAAGACAGTAAGGGAGTTAATAAAAGCAGGGTCAAATGTTAATACTGGGAACTATATAGGAAGAACGCCATTGCATAGTGCGGTATTTATGAGGGAAATAGGAAACGTGAGAGCAATATTAGAAGCGGGAGGTGATGTAAATGCTCGAGATCATGAAGGATATACACCACTACATATAGCATGCAAGACAGGGGCAAAAGGAAGGATAACAAAAGAGATAATAAAAGAGCTAGTGAAAGCTGGAGCCAAAGTAGATCAAGAGTTGGCATTACACCAATGTATTACGCGAGAGTTGCTGGAAAAACTAAAGGAGTTATCGGAGCGGACAGTAGATGCGATATTTAGCCTAGATTTAAAAGAAAAAGGAGAAAGAAGGTTTGAAGAAATAAGGGAAAAGCTAGAGCATTGGTCAATGATGGAAGTGGAAAAAGAGCTAGAAGATATTGATGAGAAGATAAAAGAGCTATAAAAAGAGCTTTCTGTAAGAGAAGGGAGTAAAAGGTTGGCTAGAAGATAATAGGAATAATATGGAAAAGAGGAGCTTGATAGAGAGCTTAATTGATGAAAGATAGTGCTATTTCGCAAGAATAGCTGATAAATGGATTTATGGAAATAGGGAGTGCCTAAACTACAAAAACATTTACAGGAGAAACTATGCGGAAAAGAACGTTAATTGTTAACTGCCTTTATGAGCCTGATCAGTCAGCAGATAAACATTTATCAGAAGCTTACGAACAGTTACTAAAGTATTCAGTAAAAAGAAACAACGAAAAGGAGGTAGAAAAAGATGATAACGGTGGCCTTGTATGCAAGAGTTTCATCAGACCGACAAGTGCGGGATCATACAATAGAGAGCCAAATTGCAGAGCTTAAGCGTAGAATTGCTGTAGATGGATATGAGTTATTGGAAGAATATGTATTCACTGACGATGGTCGTAGAGGGTCAAATTTAGAGCGTGAAGGTTTAAAGAATTTACGTGATAAAATAGCAGAAGGAAAAATTAATAAGATTTATATCTATTCACTAGATCGGTTGTCACGTGATCCTGTAGATCAAAGAGATGTAATAGATGAATTTAAGAGAGCAAGAGTAGAAATAATCTTTTCAAATCATAAGGTTGATGATACACCAGAGTCCGATTTAATGACAGATGTGCAAGGAGCAGTAGGAAGGTTTGAACTGAGACAAATCTTGATACGAAGCATGAGGGGAAAACTGCATGCAGCAAGAGAAGGTTGTGTAAGTGTGATAAGCAATGCACCTTATGGTTATCGATATATAAGAAAGCATGTAAAAGGAGGAGAAAACAAATTTGAAATAAAAGAAGAGGAAGCAAAAGTAGTGAGAGAGGTGTTCATGTGGATTGGAGAGGAAAGGATAAGTATTAGAGAAGCGGTAAAGAGACTAAGAGAAGCTTCTGTTAGAACACAAACAGGGAAAGAGGTGTGGCATCCAAGCACCATCCATAAGATGTTAAAAAATCCAGCATACAAGGGGCAAGCAGCATATGGTAAAACAAAGGCGGGTCCAGTAATGCTAGAAGTCAAACCAAAAAAAAGCAACAGCCGGCGAACTCACTCTATTTACAGTACAGATAAGGAGAATTGGATTTATATACCGGTGCCGAAAATAGTTGACGAGGATTTATTTAATGTAGTACAAGAACAATTGATTGAGAATAAACAGAGAGCAAGAGTGCAGCAAAGAAAAGAGACATATCTATTGCAAAAGCTAGTTGTGTGTAAGTGTTGTGGACGTGCTTACTGCGGAAGACGAAATTACGGCAAAGAAAAAAAGATTGTGAGTACTTATTACACTTGCCTGGGTACAAGAAATTTTTACGGTGATAAGGTATGCACTAACAGATCTATTCGTGGAGAAGTGTTGGAAACAGTTGTGTGGGAAGAAGTAAAAAGTTTGTTAAAAAATCCAGATAGGGTATGAAGGAGTACCAACGTAGAATTTCAGAACATAAGAATGAATTATTAGATGAAAGATTTGCAAGACGTGAGAGTCAATTAAAACAAAGTATTAAAGAACTTATAAATGATTATTATATTCAAGGGAATACAAGTGAGGAAAAATATATAAGCAAGGAAGAATTTAAGCAGGCAATGAAGAAAATGAAGGAACGTTTAAAAGAGATTGAAGGAGAGAAGAAAAAGGTGATTGATCAAAAGGAACTACGGCAGAAAATGAATCTTATTACAAATAGCATAAAGGGCTTTTATTCTAGTGTTAAATCGGAATTGGAACACCTAAATTGGCAAGCTAAACGTAGTCTTATTAGGATATTAGTAAAAGAAGTCAACATTGATCTTGATGAAGTAAATGTAGTATTTAAGATCAGAGAACTCAACAATCCCGCCCAGAATGGACAAAATCAGAAATTGGCAGATTGTCTAAGGTGTCTGGGCACTGGGATGACAAGAAGAGGGCACTGGGATGATATTAGAACCGTCTCAAACTACAATGTTTCCACAAAGTATATAATTAACATCCACACCTTTAGTTAGATTCCACTCACGCTTTATTACGTTGTACTCCATGCCAGCCATGTTTTGCAGCGTTACATTATTTTCTCTTAAGTGATTTGCAATTTCTGACGGCTTGAGAAATTTATTCCAATTGTGTGTGCCTTTTGGAAGCCAGTTTAATATGTACTCTGCACCAATTATTGCAAGGCAGAAGGATTTAATAGTTCTATTTATTGTGGATATAAAGATTAGCCCTTCTGGTTTAAGCAGTTCTACTGCTCTTTTCATAAAGAATTCTAAATTATCTACATGTTCAACTACTTCCATCAACAGAACCACGTCGTACTTCTTGTCATTGCTTAGCTCTTCAATGCTGGTGTGCGTATATTCTATATTAAGCCCTACTTTTTTCGCATGCGATTGTGCTACTTTTATGTTTTCTGCGCATACATCTATTCCTGAAACGTTAATGCCAACGCGTGCCATTGACTCTGATAAAATGCCACCACCGCATCCAACATCAAGCAATGATAATTCTTTCAAATTGCATTTTTTTAACTCTTTTATTTTCTCAATAATGTAAGATACTCTAACAGGATTCATCATGTGCAATGGTTTGAATTTGCCGTTCTCATCCCACCACTGGCCTGCCATTTTAGCGAATTTTGATATTTCATCTTCGTTATAAGTTTTTGTTTTTTTTTTCTTAGAGGTTATATTGCTGAGTTTATCAAGGCGTTTTTTATGTCTGCTTTCTTTTGAAAATTCTGTTTCGAGGAATTGTTTGACTATGTCTTTTGCTAATCCACTCGCAGTAAACCCTGCACCAAGACACAGTACATTTGCGTTGCCATGCTCGCGAGCTAATTTTGCGATCTCAACACTGTTACATAAAGCAGCGTAGATTCCTTCAAAACGATTTGCCACAGTACTCATGCCCAAACCTGTACCACAAATTAATACCCCATAATTTGCTTTTTTGCTTGTTATATCTTCTACAACTTTAACAGCGTAATCTGGGTAATCTACACACTTTTGCTTAGCAGTGCAGCCTTGATCTACCGCTGTGTAACCCAGGGTTTCCAGGTAGGATTTTATTTCTGATTTTAATTCATAACCAGCATGATCTGAGGCAATTGATATTATATCTGACATATAAAAAATTGATCTTGCATAACTTAAGGATATTTATATGGGTAATTTATTTTGATCTTTCTGTCAAGCCGTTTTAATACTCCTGATCTTTCGGGAGTCCTAAAGCTTGAAATAAATTTCGAGTCAGATGTGCATAAATTCTATATAATTTTTATCCTACTACTAATTTAACAAGATGGATCATATAGATATTATAAAATCAAAATTATTATTATCTGACATAGTAGGTAAAAAAGTCAGGCTAATAAAAAGAGGAGATAGTTTTGTTGGGCTCTGTCCATTTCATAACGAAAAAACCCCATCTTTTTCGGTGAGCAATACTAAGGGGTTATATTACTGTTTTGGTTGCTTAGCTAGTGGTGATGCATTTGAATTTATTTCACAAACTGAAGGATTAAGCTTTAAAGAAGCATTGGAAAGATTAGCATCGGTTACAGGTGTTGAACTGCCCAAAAGTCTTAGTATTACAAAAGAGGACAATAAACTATTTTTAGCGCTTGATTTAGCTGCAAATTGGTTTGCACAAAAAAATCAGGGCGTTATAGATTATTTAAAGCAGCGCAGGATTTCACCTGAAATCATAGATAAATTTAGAATAGGTTATGCACCAAGCTCTGGTTTGAAAGAGTATTTAAACTCTTCAGGTATTGAAGACAAAATTTTAATTGATATTGGATTAGTAAACAAAAATTTTCATGATTATTTTTATGACCGGCTGATATTTCCTATACAGAGCATTGCAGGGAGAGTTATTGGTTTTGGCGGACGTGCTCTGAGCTTTGAGCAACAGCCGAAATATTTAAACAGCCCAGAGAGTCAGCTCTTCAAGAAGAGGGAGAATTTATACGGATTAAACTTTGCTTTAAGCGAAATACGTAAAAAACAGCACATACTTGTTGTTGAAGGGTATATGGACGTGATAGCGCTACATCAAGCAGGAATTAGTAATGCAGTTGCTCCACTTGGTACCGCAATTTCTGCAGAACAGATAAAAAACCTGTGGAGATTTGCTAAAGAAATCTCCATCTGTATGGATGGAGATAGTGCTGGACGTCATGCTGCTACCCGAGTTGCGGAACTTGCTCTGCCAATATTAGAGCCTGGATACACGTTAAAGTTTGTGACTTTGCCGAGTAATAAAGATCCATACGATATATGTAACGAACTGGCATACAAGAAAGAAGACGTGTTGACTGCTCTTGACCATTCAACAAAACTGCATTCTGAATATTTATGGCATCACATAGTCAGTAATAGTCTGCAAAGCTACGAAAAACTTGCTCCAGAAAAATATTCAATTCTTGAGCACAGGTTCATGGAATATGTAAATACTATTAGCAACAGCAGTATTAGACGGTATTATAGAGATTATTTTTACAATAAGGCTAGTGAACTAAGAAGTAGCTTCAAAAAACAGATTTTTAATAGTAAAATTAGAGCAACAAAAGGTGAGTATCTTCATAACAAATCTCCAGAGCTAATTGAAGCGGAGCAAAATCAGGCCATAATTTTGCGTATAGCCGTAGAATTTCCTGAAATCTTGAACCGTCCTATATTTTTTGAGCAATTTTCTCATTTTGAATTTACTAATGAGATGAAAAGATTACAACAGCGTGTAATTGATGTAATAAGTAACAAAAGCAAACTTGGTAAAGAGGCTTTGTTACAAGAATTGAAACAGTTTGACGTTATAAAGTATGTATTTGAAAAAACTAGTGTACTAAATAGCCAACTGAACGAGAGCAAATCTGCAGAAATTGTGTGGAATAATATAGTGTTACTAAAAGAATTAAATGCATTACGAAAAGAAAGAACCGAAGCGAGGCTGAGCGGTAATCTTGACTTAGAAGAAAGGTTGATAGAACAAATAGAGCAAATAGAAAGTAATATACAAGAAATGCAAATGGAATTTATTGAAAAGTAGAGCTGTTATAAAAAAATTCATGCCAAATCCCAATAAATATAGAGTTTCAATGAACATAGACCAGGCTGATAAGTTTATAAAGGACACTTTACAAATTGAAATTGATAGTGTTGAACAATTGAGTACCCGTTTAATGGAGCGTTAAAACTCTATTTAAATATATACTAATATACTGAGTTTTGTTACAATATTCTTATTTCCATAATATCATTTGATGGAAATTTTCAGTCTCATGCACAACTTTATTTGCAATTTTACATTTTTATTCGATTAAAAATTGCATTTTTGCAATAAAAAACTTACTTATTGTAGGAAAATCTTGTGTTTGTTCTCATATAAAATTATTTATGGAGTGACAATGGTGCATGTATTATACTTACATTTCTGATTCGAAAATTTATGCAGTTGTTTCTAACAAAATTAGTTAACAAATTCTATTGTTTAAAGATGAGAAATAAAGTAATCATCATTTCCAGTATTGCTTTTATTCTACTGTTTTTTAGCAGCAGTGCATTTTTAAAAAAAGATCAGGCGGTTCATGGTGATAATGCAACTAGTAGCTTTTCAGTAAAAACTCAAGAATGTGCGCCGCAAAACCGCACTATATATTTAAATTTTTCTGGTACGGTAAATCCCTTACATAGAGCTAGCCTTGTCTCAAAAATAAGTGGTAAGATTATTGCTATTTATTTACCTGATGGTGAAAAGGTAAAAAGAGATGATGTAGTGTTAAAGATAGAAGATTATGACAGGATTGAGCAAGCTCAGAAAGCCAAAGCTTTATTAAAGCAGCGTGAAATTGAGTATGATTCCTCTCACAAACTGAATAAAAAAGGCTATGGAGCACAAATACAAGTAGAAGCAGCTTTTACTGCGTTACAAAGTGCAAAAGCTGACCTAAAAAGGCTAGAATTGGATTTAGAAAATACTGCAGTCACATCTCCTATAGATGGTTATATTGATAAAATCAATGCAAACGAAGGGGATTTTGTTAATGCTGGGCAAAAAATAGCTGACGTGGTTAATTTCGATCAAATTCTTGTAGTGTTATACATTTCGGAAAATGAAGTAAATAAAATAGAGCTAGGCAGCACAGCTCAAATTAATTTGCTGGACGGAAAAGAATTGGCAGGTGAAGTAAGTTTTATTAGTAAAATTGCTGAGCCTAAAACTGGGTCTTATAGGGTAGAAGTGAAGGTAACCAATAATAAAATGATATCCTTGCAGGAACTAACTGCCAACGTAAGGCTACCTTCAGGCGAAAGATTTACATATAAAGTTCCTTCTTCAGCCCTGAGCTTAAGTGACGAGGGTGCTCTTGGAATAAAGATTGTTGACGACAATAATTATGTAATATTTGTACCAATAGAAATTGTTGATCATGAGAGCGATGGGGTTTGGATAGTAGCA
The DNA here is from genome assembly GCF_024804185.1 of Wolbachia endosymbiont of Aedes albopictus. Taxonomy (NCBI): domain Bacteria; kingdom Pseudomonadati; phylum Pseudomonadota; class Alphaproteobacteria; order Rickettsiales; family Anaplasmataceae; genus Wolbachia; species Wolbachia endosymbiont of Aedes albopictus. Next base: position 586,812 of record NZ_CP101657.1, on the reverse strand, counting down.
AATAACGAAGGTAAACCCATAAAGTTAATAGTATTAGGCCACCTATTTGTTAACCCTGGTGATAAGGTTTAAGACATAAGATCCTTTTTCATGGTATACTACGTTATCCAGCGTCTGGGCACTGGTTTCTTGGTACTTATTCCGCAATAATTTTTTTTTCCTTCAATAAATTTTGCAGTTCGCCTTTTTCGTACATCTCGCGAGTGATGTCGCAACCACCGATAAACTCTTCCTTTATATATAATTGTGGAATTGTTGGCCAATCAGAAAACTTTTTTATAGATTCACGTATTTCATCATTCTCCAACACGTTAATATACTTAAACTTCACGTTCAATTTTTTTAGGATTGACACGACGAGTCCAGAGAATCCGCATTGAGGAAAATCAGAAGTGCCTTTCATGTACAACACCACATCATTTTCCGCTATATCTTTTTTTATTTGTTCAAAATTGCTCATAAATTTACCTTATTTTTAAGTATTAGTTTCCAGTTGCAAGGCGTGTATAGACTGACCTTCCAGAGCTTTATATACCATTTTATGCTGTTCTATTTTTGTCTTTCCAAGAAAGCGCTTGGAGGTTATTTTTAAATGATAATGATCATCATCTCCAGCAAGGTCATGAACTTTTATATCAGCGTCGGGGAACGATTGTTTGATGATCCTTTCTAATTCGTGAATTGCAATAGTCATTGATTTGCTTTAAATTACAATACTTTCATTATAAATCTAAAACGACTGGGTGCAATTGAATTATTGATTATATGGTTACTAATATTGTGAAGACAGTAGATTCAGCGTGTTAAGTGCACTAGCAAGGCGAGATTTCAATTGATTTTCATATTTACTCCAATCTTGTATTGCCTTTCTTGCAATACCTGAATCAACTGCGGCTTTTGCAACAGCAGGAGATACTATAGAAATTAATCTTGGGTCAAATGGAGTAGGTATTATATATTCACGTCCATAGCTCATTTTACGACCGCCATAGGCTGCAGATATCTCCTCAGACACTGGCTCACGGGCAAGCTTTGCTATTGCATCTGCAGCTGCAATTTTCATCTCATCATTTATTGTTGTTGCATGTACATCAAGCGCTCCTCTGAATATATAAGGAAATCCCATTACGTTGTTGACTTGATTGTTGTAATCTGACCTGCCAGTTGCGATTATTGCATCTGGCCTCACAGATTTTGCAAACTCAGGCCTTACTTCTGGATCGGGGTTGGCGAGAGCGAAAATAATCGGGTCTTTGCCCATACTCTTTAACATCTCTTCATTTAACACATCTTTTGCAGATAATCCGATGAATACATCAGCGCCTTTTATTGTATCAAGTAGAGAACGTTCGGAAGTATCAATTGCATATTTTTCCTTCCACTCATTCATGTCCTCGTTTCTACCTTTGTATATTACTCCTTGCTTATCACACAGCACTATATTTTTAGCGCCCATGGACTTTAGTATTTCTAAACATGCAATACCGGCTGCTCCAGCACCATTCATAATGATCTTAACGTCCTCTAATTTCTTTCCAACAATATCAAGAGCATTTTTTACACCGGCTGCAACAACCACTGCAGTCCCATGCTGGTCATCATGGAACACTGGAATATCCATCAGTTCATTCAGACGTTTCTCTATTATAAAACAATCGGGAGATCTTATATCCTCTAAATTTATCCCCCCCCAACTTGGCCCAAGGTACCTTACTGCATTGATAAAATCTTCTATATTTTCTGTACCAACTTCTATATCAACTGCATCAATATCAGCAAAACGCTTAAATAAAACAGCTTTGCCTTCCATGACAGGTTTTGCAGCAAGAGGGCCGATATTACCAAGCCCAAGCACTGCAGTGCCATTTGAAATGACAGCAACACAGTTGCTTTTTGTCGTATAATCATAAACAACCTCAGGATTTTTAGCTATTTCAAGGCACGGAGCTGCAACGCCAGGAGAATAAGCAAGTGACAAATCATACTGGGTAGATAAAGGTTTTGTTGGCATGATTGAAATTTTACCAGGGTTACCACCTCTACTGTGATACTTAAGTGCCTCTTGTTTTGTGGTATTATCTAAGTCATCGTTCATTCTTATATTTTAAGCTTGTAATTTTTAAGTATATGGAGTTTTTATAAATGTTCAATTGTAAACTATTAGCTTGTGAACTCTGTTGTACTTCTGTATAAGTTTACCTATTACGTAAGATGACATTACATGCTTAAGAAAAACGTGCCTAATTTGCTTACAATTTCTCGCGCACTTGCAATACCAGCAATAATATTAAGTTTTTATATAGAAAATAAATATGCAGGCCTGATAACAATATCAATCTTTGTGTTTGCGTGCATTACGGATTTTTTTGATGGTTACTTGGCGCGTACGTGGAAAGTCCAATCAAAGTTTGGCAAGCTATTTGATCCAATTGCTGATAAATTAATAGTGGTTTCAACGATAATTATGCTAGTTTATAAGCAGAAGATAAATGATTTTACAATAGTACCATCGATTATCATTATCTGTAGGGAAATATTAGTTCCGGGTTTACGGGAGTTCCTTATAGCTATAAATGTTAGTCTACCTGTAAGCAAAGCTGGAAAAATTAAAACATTTCTACAGATGATTGCTGTAGTAGCGCTAATAATGAACGATTATGATATGATTCAATATATAGGTGTGATTTGTTTATGGGTTGCAGCTATTATAACTATGTGGTCAGGCTATAATTATGTTCTAGCCGGCATCAGACAGATTGACTGAATTTCTTGAGAAACAGTTAATATATAAAAGTGGTTAATACTTTCATAATATTGACTGAATAGTTAAAATCCTGTATAATGTATTAGTTCATAAATCAATAGGGTTTATATGACATATGAAGTGGGTAATAGCAAATTCTACGTAAAGAATCCTATGACAAATGATCCTGTAAAACCAAGTGTTTATGAAGAGAACCCTAAGAAAGAGTCTAAGGAAAGGCTAGAACAAGAGTCATTAACACTAAAAGAAGAAGCGGAAAAAAAGAAGAAACTCGAACAGGAGTTATTAATGCTAAAAGTAGAAGAAGCAGAAAAAAAGAAGAAGCTAGAACAAGAGCTATTAACACTAAAAAAAAGAGAGCTACATAGAAAATATGTATCATTGGCGACAATGATTCCATTTGCATTGTTGATGGCAATTGAACTGGAAAAAACATGTAGCGATCAGGTATTACTCGGCCTTATAAGCAGCGCATTAGGTCATACTATATTACCCTTTACAACTTTATATCTTATTTGCACGCTATATTTAATTTATAATAATAGAAAAATAGCACAAAAAGAACGAGAATTGGAGAATATTGAAAATGGGGAAATAATAGAAAAAGAAAGGGGAGACATTCCTTACACAGTTGATGATTACTTTAACTATGCTGATGCTGCTTTAGTTACATTAGTTATTGTGGCTAGCATAGTAAGTCAAGCGTTAGAGCAAGGAATAATAGGAGATGTAGCTTTTTCACTTTCTAGTCTATTTTACTTTGTAGCAAGCGCCACTTTTTGCTATCGTGAGTACAAAAAAAGTAAAAATTCTGAAGTAGAAAAAGAGCAAGGCTTTGATGAGAAATCTGAAAAAAAGACAAGCAATATGTCTGCAGCTAAGTTAATGCTTGCTGGTTCTTCTATATTATTAATAAGAAGGATAATGTTAATAGCACTATCATCATCTTTACATCCTGCTGTTGGACCTACTTTAGGCTTGGTAGGTATGATCTTTTTAATAGCAGGAAATGTACTGATTGCACGTTCTTATAGTAAGAAGCTAGCAAATATAGAAGTGAGCGGAAAAGGTGTTTCAATAGGTGCTGGTGTGGGTAATATAGGAGATAGCGGCTCAAACACAGAAGGGCCGGCTATTGCCTAGTAAAAATTTATTTATTTAAGTAATATTTAGGTCTATACTTTATTTTGATCGAAAAAAATCTTATGTATAAGACTTTAATCACGTGCTTTATTTTTCTAATTTGCTCCTTTACACAATCGTATGCGAATGATCTTGAAAAAACTGAAACTGAACTATATGAAGAAGCAGTTGAACTTTTTGACCAGAAAAAATATAAACAAGCTATTAGGGCATTTCAAAAGATAGAGGATTTGTACCCTTTCTCTTATTGGGCAAGGAAAGCAAAATTATTATCTGGGGTTTCTCACTATAATATGGGTAACTATAGAAGTGCTGCAAGTGATATGGATGATTATATATATGTTTATTCAAATGGTGAAGATTTACCATATGTATACTACTTAATAGTATTATCTTATTACATGCAAATTAATAAAGTGCAACTTGGACAGCAAACTGCATATAAAACTTTAGAGCTAGCCACTGAGTACATTAATCTCTTTCCAGGTAGCGAATATGTAGACGAGATGAAGGAAAAAGCAAAGCTGATCACAGAGCATATATCAACAAAAGAGTACTCTATCGGTAAATTTTACCTGAGGCGCGGTGAATATTTAGCAGCAATTAAGCGTTTCCAGAATACGGCAAGCTATAAAGATTCTAAATATTTTTCTAAGTCTATTAACTATTTAGTAGCAGCCCATTCAGCTCTTGGCCTTGACTTAGAAGCTGAGCAGTATGAAAGTATGTTATTAGCAGAAAATCTGTAAGATGCCAAGCCAGAGGCTTGAAAATTTGCTTTAGCTTTTTCTATGCTTTGATATATAATTAAGTTTTTGACTATTTGAATATGGCTGGTCATTCACAATTTTCAAATATAAAACATCGGAAAGGCGCTCAGGATGCAAAGCGCTCTCAAAAATTTACGAAGCTGATTAGAGAAATAACAGTTGCTGCAAAGCAAGGGCTGCCCGATCCCGAACTCAACCCGCGCCTTCGCTCTGCTATATTTGTTGCACGCAAGGAAAATCTACCAAAAGATAAAATGGAAACAGCAATAAAAAATGCAACCGGTAACGTTGCTGGAGAAAATTATGAGGAAATCCAATATGAAGGTCATGGACCTTCTGGCACTGCACTCATTGTCCATGCCTTGACTAATAACCGCAACCGTACTGCTTCTGAGGTACGTTATATATTTTCTCGCAAGGGTGGAAACTTGGGAGAAACAGGAAGTGTTAGTTACCTTTTCGATCATGTAGGCTTAATCGTCTATAAAGCAGAGGGTGTGAATTTTGATGATTTATTTAATTATGGGATCGAGTTAGAAGTATTGAATGTTGAGGAAAATGACAAAGAAGGATTACATGTTATAACTTGTGAAATAAAAGATTTTGGTAAAGTACGCGATGCCTTTTATGCAAAATTCAGAGAACCAGAACTTGCTCGTCTTTCGTGGCAACCAAAGGATCTAGTTGAAATTAGCGATAAAGAGTTGATTGATAAATTATCTGCATTGGTTGAAGAGCTGGAAGATAATGATGATGTACAGTATGTGGAAGGTAATTTTACTTTTGTTGATGCTGTTTAAATGATGAAGTTGATTATATTTATACTGCTCTTTATCTTACCGTTATATACCGCTGAAACATCAACAGATCTTGCAGTGCTGTTCCAGCATGGGATCAGGAAAAAAGAGCCAATGTCAAACAAACAACTGTACGAACATTGTGATATAAAGGTAATTTCCACCAAGAAAGATGTCATCCCAGTGCTTGACTACTTGGATCCAGAAAATTCAATTACAAATGGACACACCAACTGGATTCCAGCGTCAAGCGCTGGAATGACAGGAGAGGATTTTGAGGTGACAGAAAGTAACCATGATAGAAGATTATTATTCATGTCCAGTACCATAAAATCTTCCTTTTTTGCCACGGGAATTGAGCAAGGGTTGGCGCCAAATACAGTGGTAAAATTGATCAACATATATAAAGATTTTGGTGTTGATTTTAAAAAAGACATTGTGCCGAAGAGTAAATCGGAGGTTCTTTTTGAGAGATCGCTCGGTAATCAGAAGACTAAAGAAAAGATTTTATATGCTTCACTGACAATAAACAAGAAAGCTATTAGTTTATATCATTATAAATCGCAAGACGGGAAAGAAAGGTATTTTAATAAAGAAGGAATAAGCTTAAAAAATGGCGAAATTTTTGCAAATCCTTTAAATGGAGATTATCGCATATCCTCAAAATTTGGCAATAGAAAGCATCCTGTTCGCGGTAAAATTGCTTTTCACAAAGGAGTGGATTATGCAGCTAAGCTTGGCACTCCCATATACGCTGCTGCAGAGGGTGTGGTAGAATATATAGGAAAGAATGGTGGCTATGGAAATTACATCAAAATAAAACACAAAAATGAATATTCAACCTGTTATGCGCATATAAGTAGATTTAGTGGTGATATAAAGTTAGGCTCTAAAGTAAAGCAGGGGCAGGTCATCGCCTATGTTGGTAGCACTGGTGTTGCAACAGGCCCTCATTTACATTACGAAGTTATATATAACGGCAAACACATCGATCCGCTTACGATAGCCCATAAAACTGAAGTAAAATTGCCTGATCATGAATTAAGAGAGTTTAAACTATTTGTAAATAAAATAAATAAAACGATCAACAGAGAGGGTTCAAGTGAAAAAGAAGTTTAAAGACAATATGGATAAGAATACGATAAACGATAGAAATTTAAGTCAACTCCGGTTTTTTCCTGTACTAATAGCGCTAGGATTAATTTTATTGCTGCTTTTTTTGGCATATGACAGCACAATTGCGCTTGGAGTTGCTGCTGTTTCAATTTTGACTTTTCTTCAAGGATTTTTTATTAATGACCCTAATGAAGCAAGAGTGATAGAGTTTTTTGGTCATTATATTGGAACCTATTTTAAGTCTGGAATATGTATAACGCTTCCCTTTTCAAGCAAATATATAGTTTCCCTAAAATTTCAGAATATTAACACAGAAAAAATAAAAGTGAATGATGCAAATGGAAGTCCAATAGAGATTTCTGCAGTAATTGTTTGGAGAGTAAACAGCCCTGCAAAGGCGTATTATAATGTTAACAACTATCACGAATTTGTTTTTGTACAAAGTGACTCAGTAATAAGAGAATTAGCAAGCAATTATCCGTATGATAGCGAAAGCGATGAGGAATCTTTACGTAAAAATTCTGATAAAATTTCAGATGAATTGCGGTCAATGTTACAACAAAGATTAGATATTGCAGGAATTGAGATTACAGAAGCAAGAATATCGCATTTGGCGTATTCGTCCGAGATTGCACAAGCAATGTTAAGGCGTCAACAAGCACATGCTATCACTTCGGCAAGAAGGCATATAGTGCAAAATGCAATAGGAATTGTCGAGGAAGTAATAGCTCATTTTGAAAAAAACAAAAGCTTACAATTAGATGGCAAGCAAAAGGTTCAATTGATAAATAATTTGTTGGTTGCCCTAATCTCTGAGCAAGATGCACAACCGACGATTAGTTTGGATAATAATTAGTATAGAGACCTTAAGTATACTTTTAATTCTTTTTGGTTGATAGGCCAAACTATGCTACTATTATAATTTAGCAAAGAAATTTAAGATTGTCAACATTTTAAGCTTGATATAGCTAATGCAAGTCAGGTTTCCCTCGTCATATCGCCGCGGTATCTCTTAGCCGCTAACACGTAGCGGGATGACGAGGTTATCGTCATACCACCGCGAACCGTCATACCGCCGCGGTATCTCTTAGCTGCTAACACATAGCGGAATGACGAAGTTATCGTCATGCCACCGCGAACCGTCATACCGCCGCGGCGCTAACAAGAGATCCCGCTAACACGTAGCGGGATGACGATTTATCAGCAATCTACGTCATACCGCGATTCATTCGCGGTATCTCTTAGCCGCTAACACGTAGCGGGATGACGGTTGTCGTTTAGCTATAAATGTTTAAGAAATTTACCAAACGAAAAAAAAGGCAAAAGAAGCCCTGGTCATTAGACTTCTTTCAAAATTAGAAGAAGGAGTGTAAGATCAAGTATTTGAAAGCATGAAATATAAGGAAATAGAAAAGTTAGAAGGAGAAAAGTTTCGACGTTTAACAGGGGTAAAAAAAGCAACATTTGAGCGAATGGTAGAAATTATGGATGAGAAAGAAAAAAAGCTAGAAGTGGAAGAAAAAGCAAACTTTGCGTAGAAGACAGGCTACTGATGGCACTAGAATATATAACCGCACATATTTTCATATTGGACAAAGTTATGGCATGAGTGAAAGTAATTGTTTTAAAATAATAAGATGGGTAGAAGACACATTAATAAAATATCCAGATTTTGCATTACCAGGAAAAAAAGAACTATTAAAGAGTGATGTAGAATATGAAGTTTTAGTAATAGACGGAACTGAGACGCCAGTAGAGAGGCCAAAAAAAAGCAAAAGCCCTTCTACTCTGGAAAGAAAAAAAGGCATACTATAAAAACACAAATAGTAACAGAGAAGAAAAGTCATATGCACATCTTTCTCGAATGGCAGAAAACACGATTTTCGGATGTTTAGAGAATCAAAAGTAGCAGCAAACTAAAATCTTAGCTGATGCTGGCTACAGGGGAATGCAGAAGATACACAAAAATGTTGTATTATCGCACAGGAAAAAGAAAAAGAATCCGTTAAGCAAAGAACAAAAAAAAGAGAACAGGACACTTATGAGCCACAGGGCAATACTTGAAAACGTAATTGGCTTATTGAAAAGGTTTAAAATCATTTCCGATAGATATAGAAAGCGACGAAAACGTTTTGGTTTAAGATTTAATTTGATTCCTGCTATCCACAATTTTGAGCTCTTTACATGAATTTTGAAAGAAGTCTATTGATCGAAGATGATGTGGCTATAGTAAGTCAAGCTTCTACAAGTAATGATCAAACAACACCGCAGCAGGAAAGTGTAGTGCTTTCTATAGGTAATAGTACAAGTAGAGCTTTATGTGTTGCAACTTCGGATGCTCAACAGGTTGTTCCTCGTGGAGGGACTGTTAGTACTATTGAGGCATTAAAGAATTTGCCTAACAACAGAACAATTAAAATTTTTCTCCTTAATGGTCAGAGTGTTGCTCAAATTTTTAAAAAGTCTGATCGAGAGGCTGAACTTTCTCTCCCTAATGGTAATACCTATGAACTTGATTTACATTTGATTAATGAAGAAAGTCTAAAAGTGCTATTTAATAAAGAAAATTCAGTTCTAGCTAATGCTATTAATGATTTTTCTACTGTTAAAATACCAGCTTTAGAACAAAAAAGTGGTAAGAATGAACAAGCTCCTATTCAATTAGCTGGACATGTAATACGAGAGGATCCCATACAAGTAGTACAGCCGAAAAGTTTAGTAAATTTAGAAATCCTTAACGAACATCATTCTAATATTACAGCTAATACTAACGATGAAGGTGTTGGCACTACTATAAATGATCAATCAACCTCTATTATCAGTAGCGATGGTAGGAATAAACAAACTCCTATTCTAACAAGCCCCCCCTATAGTTCCAAAGAAATCAGAAGAACTTGCTGCACAAACTGCTGTGTGTCCAGAAAAGGCGAGTATGTTCAGTGGGAGGTAGACCCACCAGGATAAGAGTCGGAGTCCTGTAGCTAGGGTAGCAATATGGAGGGAAACCAAGATATTGAAGCCTACCGACAACGTTATCGTAAGGATAATGGCGAATTATCAAGTTGTAGCGAAAGCGAACACATAGGTGGCCTCGAAAGTGTGTAAAACTAAAGGCTGAGCTCACGGCAGTTGGGTAAAAGCAACATAGATAGCTGAAATACGAATGATACAGCATATCTACTTTAGCGGGGTGGTAGTGATGACATGATAATAAGGGCATACGAGGCAACTGGAGAAGCCCTCCTCATCCCAAGGAGAAATACCTTGGAGTGGTAGGTTCTATAACTGGAAACAGGAAATGAACTGAAGATGAAAGGGTGGCGGGTGGGTGTGTAGTAGTGACGAAGTGAGGTAACGCTCATGGAGCAAAGGCACCCTACTAGTAGGAATCTTTTAACAAAAGGGAGGTAAAGGTAAAAATGATAAAAATGCCAATTAAATTACAAGACCTGAGAAGGAAGATATATACCAAAGCGAAGGCAAAACCGGAATGGCGATTCTGGGGAATCTATGTTCACGTATGTAAGATGGAGACGCTAGAAGAAGCATATAAGCTGACAAAGAAGAGTAATGGGGCACCAGGAATTGATAAGGTGACGTTCGAATCGATAGAAGCAGAAGGCTTAGAGAAGTATCTTCAACAAATCAGACGTGAACTAATAACCAAGACCTATAGCCCAAATAGGAACCGTAGAAAGGAAATACCAAAAGCTGGAGGAAAACTCAGAGCGTTGAACATACCCTGCATTCGGGATAGAATAGTGCAAAGCGCACTAAAGCTAATAATTGAACCAATATTCGAATCTGACTTTCAGGACGGATCATATGGATATAGACCTAAGAGAAAAGCGCATGAAGCAATAAGCAGGGTAGCGAAAGCAGCAATCAAAGGCAATACAAAAGTTATTGACGTAGACCTAAAGTCCTACTTTGATAATGTGCGACATCATATTCTTATGGAAAAGATTTCCAAAAGGGTAAACGATAAAGAAATCATGCACTTGATCAAGCTAATTCTCAAAGTGGGAGGGAAACGAGGAATAGCACAAGGATCACCACTTTCACCACTACTAAGCAATATATACCTCAATGAAGTGGATAAAATGCTAGAGAAGGCAAAAGAGGTGACTAAAGAAGGAAAATATCAACATATAGAATACGCTAGATGGGCAGACGATCTAATGATACTGATAGATGGACACCAGAAATGGGAATGGCTTGAAAAATCAGTGCACAAAAGGTTACAAGAAGAATTAGCAAAAATAGAAGTAGAAGTAAACGAAGAAAAGACAAAAGTGATTAATCTTAAAGAAAAAGGGACATTCAGCTTCCTAGGATTTGATTTTCAACAGAACATCACACAACAAGGAAAATGGAATGTGAGGATAACACCCAAGATGAAAGCACGAACAAACCTACTTCAAAAATTGAAGGAAGTATTCCGCTGTTATAAATCGCAACCAATAGGAAAAGTGATTCATATCATTAATCCGATATTGAGAGGGTGGACAAACTACTTTAGGATTGGAAACGCAAATCGAAGCTTTAGTTACGTCAAACATTGGGTAGAGAAGAAAATAAGACGCAATCTAATGAGAGCCAGAAAAGCAAAGAAAGGATTTGGCTGGAAGAGATGGAGTAGTGAATGGATATATAAAACTCTAGATCTTTATTCAGACTATAGAATAAGGTATTACATTCAGAAAGCCTTACCAGCACAATATGTTATAAATTTTGGTAAAGAAACTACTAGGAAAGCGTAGTGCGGGAAAATCGCATGCTGCGTTTGATGAGGCGGGAGCTGGAAACGTGAATATGGAAATTTGGATTGAGGCCCAGTATGAAAATAATGGATCAGCCACCAAACCCTAAAGTAGGCGCGCCAGTTCTCGACCCTACCATTTTTCCTTAAAAGTTGGAGAGAAAACAGGAATTTCATCAAGTTAAAAGATGCACTTAGAGCCACAACAGCAGCACCAACATACTTTGCACCTAAGTATTTAGAAGTTAAGCAAGAGAAAAGAGTGTTAGTAGATGGAGGAGTGTTTGCCAATAATCCAGCGGCTTGTGCGTATGCAAATAGCAAAAAACTTTTCCCTAATGAAGAAATAGTGCTGGTGTCAATTGGCACAGGTCGGCTTATCTAATCGAATAAAGTACAGAAAATTAGGAAAGATAGCATGGATAAAGCCCCTATTAAATGTGATTGTATCCTTACGTATCTGTCGTCCATTACATTACCTAGTTGATAATTCACTACATCAAGGCTTTTTGCATAGTCTCTAACCCATCTAGGTTGAATGACATATACTTTGAAACCATGGTTTAGTAAAGTATAAGCACATAATTTTTCGTACCCACCGGTTGCTTCAAGTCCAACTCTGGTAACATTATGTAAACGTAAAAAGTTGAGTACTTGATCAATAGCTTGTACGTTATCTTCAAACGTTTTATAATGACCAAGTGGATGAATGTGGATATCTAATTGACTTTAAAACTCAGATATAGCTCTTTCTACATTTTCTATACGCTGATGTTTGTTGTTGATTAAGTGTTTCTTTTGAAACATCAATACCAATGAAAACTGTTCTAGCCATTTTTGTACCTATAAATATAATCAAATAATAATGTAAATGCTGTACAGGATTGTGATTCGATCTTTTAGATCCCCCTACCGTTCGTACTCCATTTTTCAAAGCTAGGAGTGTGCCTACGATTTCTATCAATCAATCCAATTGACAGCTTGCTCATTATAGCCTTGCGGCTTTGATTTAATACACAATCCAAATCGGTCATGAAAAAGGCAGAGAAGCAGAGAAAATTGAGGTCGCAAGGAATCTACTTAAAGCAGGAGTTTCTATTGACATTATAACTCAAACTACTGGTCTTTCTGTTGATTATATTGAGAAAATTCAAGAAAAGAAGTTTTAGCCATAACGTTTTTTTATTAAACCCTTTATTCTAGATATTGCAATCCATTCTAATATCTGTACAATGCCTTTTTTATATAAATACTTAATAGGAGGGGTTAATGCCAACACAGAAAGAGCTTCGGGCTACGATGTCCAAAAAATTACAGGAAGCTGTTAAACATCCAGATCCAACAGTTGCTGCCGGGAGAAAGTCAGCTATCAAGAGATGGGTGGGAGTCCTTCAAGATAACTTTATGGAGCACATAAAATACTTTAAAGATGATAAGCTGAGGTTTTTGCATGAAGTGTTCCAAGATGAAGACTGCTGGTCAGGTATAAGATTAAATAATGCTGCTTTAGGTCAAAGGTTTACTGAAGAAAAAATAGGTGAAATAGATAATCCACTTTCAGAATATGATATAGCTTGTAGGTATTGCGTAGTAGATAAAATTCACCATCTCTTTCAAGAGCAGTTTGAATCTTACAAAGGTAGTTTTTCCTCGAATGCAGTTGATGGTTATGGTAACCCTGTAACTGACATATACATAAGAAACTCACTGTTGAACGGTATGAAAAGGGAAGATCCTGTATTAAGTTTCTGGATCGATAGAGAATCTGGGGGATTAAAGCAACCAAGTAACGCGTCAGAAGGTTTTGACAGTGCTGTAAAACTTGAATGGAGCGAAGGGGTAGAGTATTTTTATAATCATTTAAAAGAAGAAGATAAGGAAAAGAAACTTACAGAAGCTATTATTGCTCTTTCTCGTCCTCAATCTGTTGAGAAAGATGCTCCTATTTTAGATTTTTGTATAAATAAGATAGTCGATAAAGATACTCTTTTACAGAAATTGCTGCGGAAAGATAAGGGAGTATATTCCCTTCTTGCTGAATTAATAGAGTCATGTTTTTTTGATACGGTTCATGATTTGGTACAGTGCTGGTGTTATAAAGGCGTTTCAGCAGGAGGAGACTGTTCGGACAAGATATTCTCACAGCGAGACTATGAACTTTTTCTTTATTCACTTTCAAATGTGATGTTGAAAAATCCTGAGTTAAGTGTTCAAGCTAGATCCCTTATTATGGAGATTTGGAAATGTGAACGCTTTACTGAATACAGAGAGACCTCTGTTAATACTTCTAATTATACAGTTCCTATAAAGAGTGTACTTGGGGGATTAATCATTAATTGGAAACGAGAAGATGTTTGTAAGCCCGATAGGGAAATAGAGAAAGAAGAAATATTAGATATAATATCATTTGCTAAAAGTTGCTTTCCTGAAAAGTTTGACCTTTTTAAAGAAGTCATGATAGAAAACCTTAGAATATGTGGTAGGGAAGGAAAGAAGAAAGGTGTAGATTACGGCAAGTTTGCAGAAGAGTTATTTCTTCAGTTAGAGAAGGTAACTTTACCTTCTGTAGGTGATGGTCCTTGGAATAATTTGCGGTCTCAATCTAAGGTATCTTTGCCACTTGATGATGGCCCACAGTCTGAGTTTGAAGCTCCTAGTGTGAGTGGTATTTTTGGGTCTCATAAGAAAAGAAGAATCTAGTCTACTCATTAATGTAAGTGGTTTTTCTGGTCTTAGCAAATAGAGAGGTGCTTTGTGTCTTTAGTAAGAAGTTTAGTGGATGGAGATCTTGATGGTTTTAGACAAGAGTTTGAATCCTTTTTAGATCAATGTCCATCTTTCTTGCATTATGTGAATGCAGGTCGTTTTCTTCCTGTATTCTTTTTTAGTATGTTTGCTACTGCTCATGATGCAGGCATTTTGAATACAGATGAGAAAGTCTATTTTCGTTTTGATAATCATGGTATTGATACAGGTGGTAGAAATAGAAATACAGGAAACCTAAAAGTTGCTGTTTATCGTGACGGACAGCAAGTTGTCAGGTGTTACAGCATTTCTGATCGTCCTAATAGTGATGGGTTGAGGTTCAGTACAAGGGAGAGAGATTCTCTAGTACAAGAAATTATACGGCAAAATCCAAATTTAAGGGAAGAAGACCTAAATTTTGAGCAATACAAAGTATGCATGCATGGAAAGGGTAAGAGTCAGGGAGAGGCGATTGCAACAGTATTCGAGGTGATTCGTGAAAAAGATTCTCAAGGTAGAGATAGATTTGCTAAATATTCAGCGTCTGAGATTAGCCTTCTGAGGCATATAGAACGCAATAGGCTTAGGGGAATTAATGCGCCTGCGCCACGCAGTGTGTTGACAGTTAAGGAAATAGGAAGTATACGACTCAATCAAGATCAGAGAGTACAGCTTGGTCATTTGGTCAATTTTGTGCAAGTTGCACCAGGTCAGCAAGGGATTTTCAATTTTATGGAAGTGCTAGCAAGTAACCAAAGAATAAATGTAGAACGTGGAATAAATGAAGGAATTTTGCCATACATAACTCGAATCTATCGTAATTACCTAGGCAGCCTACAAAATGACATTCAAAATCGCAATCAAAAGTTTGAGAGTCACGGATTTTTCTTAGGTTTGTTAGCAAATTTTAGTCATCTCTACACAATAGATATTGACCTTGACTTGTCTCCTGGAAATTCATATGTTGCTTTTCTTGTACGTCATCAGGCAGAGAGAGAAAACATTCCTATCGTTATTAATGTTACTAGATGGAGGACATCGTCTGATATTGCATTAAACCGCGCTAGAGGTGATGCTAAAAGATTACATGCTTCTTCATTTATATCTATTCATACTGAATCAAGAAATGCTGTTTGTATTGGATTAAATTTTAATCTAAATATAGATCCTTTTAGTGTTGATACAGTAGAGTTTTTAGAGAATAGATTTCCTTTAGTACAAAGATTGTTTGAGTATATAGAAGATGAAGAGGTTGGAGAGAATATTAGAGATTTCTTACTTCAACATCTTCCTGGTGAAATACCAAGGAATGCAGAGAATTATAATAGAATATTTGATTGTATAACTGGTTTTGCTTTTGGGAGTAGTGCTTTTGATAATGGGTATATACCAATACAAAGGAATGGAAAAAGAAGTAGGTTGCAGGCAACAAAACACATATTCAGATATGATGATCCAGATTTAAGAAGATGTTTAACTATGGTCTTTCATGTTCAAGGTTTGCCTATAGTCATACTTGACGTTAGAGCTTACAATGTGCAACAACAAGGAGCAATCAATTTAGAAAATCTTAATATTAATGGAAATAATGTTCATGTATGGGAAGTTTCATGCATACTTAATGACCAATTTGAGCTAGATATTGATCAACCAAATGACCTTGGTTTATATCACGATTACCAAAATGCAAATAATTTTCTTGCTGGTGATCTTATACAAGTGCCTAATGCTGAAAATGTACATAATGCTTTGAATCAAGTTATGAATAATGGCTGGCAAAATAGAGATCAGCATAGAGTATTACTGATGGCTATTTCTAGAGTATTAATGCCAGAGAATATGAACGGTGATGCAATAATAGATGTAGATAGCAATGACAAGTTTAGGTCTATGTTACATGGTGTATTTTATGCTAGTGACGATCCTGATAAAGTGTTTGCTATTTATAAAGTTGGTCAAACATATAGTTTGAAAAGGGGTCAGGAAGAAGAAGGAGAAAGGGTAATACTCACAAGAATTACAGAACAGAGATTAGACCTTTTATTATTAAGACAACCTACAGCAGATACTCATCCGATTGTATATGTATTAGGATTTGCTGATAATGCAGAAGAAGTAGCACAAAAGGAGAATAACGCAAAAGATCGAATAAAAGAACTTATGAACAAGCAAAGGGGATATTTGCCTATTACTCCTGGAAATGAGGTGGTTTTATCTTCTGCTGTATTTAATGCAGGTGCAGGGAGAGTAGAAGGTCTGATATCTATTCCAGAAGGAATAGGAAGAGAAGAGTATGTACATAGACTTGATCGTGGTGGTCGTGACTCAAGACCAGGAATATTAGTGGGACCTGAAAGTGTTATTGATGAAAATCCGCCAGAAGAATTATTATCAGATATAACCAGGAAGAGATTAATAGATTATTTTCAAGGCAATCAAAAACAATCCTCGATTCCATTACTTGACCTAGGTAATAATCGATGGGTTGCGGTTCGTTATCTTGAAGGCAATAAAGAACGGATCATAAGGAGATTAAGGTTTGGTACAGATGAAACACTTACAGCACAAGAAATATTACACCAAATAAACGCTATCCTTCGTAGAAACAACGCTCGTGAAATAGAAGATGTGCATAATCTACTTGCACTAGACTTTGCAACAGAAAATCAAAATTTTCGTTATTGGCTACAAACTCATGACATGTTTTTCGCTGCACGACAATATACTTTCCATGATGATCGATCTAATCCAACTAATGATCGTCATGATTTTGCAATAACTTCAGTAGGAGTTGATGAAAATCAAAATGACCTAACAGGTAGGGGCTTATTAAGTAGTCACATAGATAACTTTAAACAAAAAGTAGATTCGGATGAAAAAGATAGATTAATTGCTATTATTAATGTAGGTAATCGTCATTGGGTTACATTAGTTATTGTCCACCAAAATGGAAATTATTATGGGTATTATGCTGATTCACTTGGTCCAGATAGTGGTATTGACAATAATATTCGAGGAGCTTTAAGAGAATGTGATATTAACGATGATAATGTCCATAATGTTTCTGTTCATCAGCAAACAGATGACCATAATTGTGGCATATGGGCATACGAAAACGCTAGGGATATTAACCAAGCTATTGATCAAGCTTTACAGGGAAATAATAACTTTGGAGAAAAAGGTGAAGGTATTATAGGTTATATACATGGTCTTCTTAGTGCAGGCATTGGAAATGACGCTAGACAATCTCAAAGAAATGAACAATACTTTAAAAATCGGAGAAGAAATATTTCACAATTATTCCAAAATGATCCTCTATCTTCTCCTAGGGGTAGATTGATTCAAGATCATCCAGGAATTCAACATGAAATTGATCCATTACTATTACAATTTTTAGAACTCCAATATCCACAGCGTGGAGGTGGGGGAGCATTACAATTAGGCGGAGAAAGAGTGATATCAATTGATTTTGGTCCACAATCTGCATTGGATGAAATTGATGGAGTGAATAGAGTTTATGATTGTAGCAATGGTAGAGGCAGTAGGTAGAGGTAATCGGTGGATGAAAGGAGTGTAACAAAAACCTTATGCGTCAAGTAGAGATTGTAAACAAATTTAAAGAAGTTAAGGTGGGTAACCTGTTTTTTTCTACTTGCAGCAATGTTTCAAAAAGTATATGTGTCGAGTTAGGTAAAGTTGAATGAGGTTCTTAAATGAGCAGCTATTAATTTGGTAGTATATAACATTAATAAATTTAAACGATGCAACCATTTCCAGCAACAAAAACCTATTAGCATGAAAACTGTTCGTCTTGGAGTCAGTTGGTCTACCAAGTGTCTCCTCTCTACCCTGATATTTGTAAGCTATTTTCGCTAAGAGAATCGTGCTTGCGTTATAGCTGGACTTTTTGAATATTCTACTTCTAAATTTTTCTGCAACACCTCTCCCTTCCTCTATTTCTCTTGCTAGCTTTTGAATATTCTTTCTATCTTTATTTGTTAACTCATATATATCACATACTAATGTCAGTTTTGGCGTTTTCATAGCCTCCTATTATAGATTTGTTGATTTAGTGGTAGCGCAGTTGCTCACCCCATAAATTTGGTGCTCTCTTTCGATTAAAGGTGTCTTGCTGCTTGAAATGTTTTCTTTGTAAAAATTTGGCTTATCTTTATGTCAGCTCATTCAAACAGCATCAACATGACTTATGCCTTTTTTTGGATGCAGAAATTTTCTAGGAATTGTCTTCTTGAACTCTATGGTATTTTGTTTAACATTGAAACAAGATTCCAGCGTCACGCGCTGGAATGGCATCATTTGCTATGCAAATTGCTTTTAGAAAGATAAACGTTCGTATAGTTGTGTGCGGTATAAGGTAAAGTTACGTTAGCTATTGAACTTAAAACATATCTCAGCTATACTTTGCGATAAAGTTAATAAAAATTTTAATAAAATCAGTAACTCTAGCTAAAACGAATACAAAGTGAGCTTTTTTGATATAAATAGTGTTAGAATAATCGGTAGGTACTTTATCAATTTTTTGTTAAGGCTTGGTAGTGCATTCATATTTTTTATTCAATCTCTATACCACTGCTTTGTGCCGCCATATTATTTTAGCAACGTAGCAAGACAAATTATAGAGATAGGCTTTTTCTCTCTGCCAATTGTTGGGCTCACTGGAGTTTTCATAGGAGCGGCAATAGTTTTACAAAGCAGCTTGAGTGACTCATTAATTAACCAAGAGCAAATAATACCCAAACTTGTTACGATCACTATCATTAAAGAGTTAGGACCAGTTTTGATCAGCTTAATAATGGTAGGAAAGGTTGGATCATCAATTGCGGCAGAAATTGGTACAATGCGCATCACCGAGCAAATAGATGCCCTTACAACTTTGAACATCAACCCTTTCAAATATTTAATTGCACCAAGGATTTTAGCGTCAATCATAGTATTTCCCATACTTACAGTATGTGCAGATTTAATAGGAATATTTGGAGGATGTATCACTGCAGTCTTCGAATTTAACCACAATTTTAATATATACATTAAATACACAGCTCAGTTCTTTAATATGCACGATTTTATTGTTGGGCTAATAAAAGCAATTGCTTTTGGCGCCATAATTTCTGTCTCAAGTTGCTATTACGGTTACCATTGCAAAGAAGGTGCACGAGGAGTAGGTGTTGCTACAACATCAACTGTTGTTTTATCGTCCATACTGATCATTTTAGCAAACTACATGATTACTTTGATACATGCGTAACCCCATAATATCAATATTGAACTTAAGCTTATCTTTTGATGATAGGACAGTACTAAAAGATCTAAGTTTCAATATATTAAAAGGGGAATCATTAGTCATACTTGGCGGCTCAGGAAGCGGCAAATCTGTACTAACAAAAACAATTATCGGCTTGCTTGCTCCAGACTCAGGGTCTGTTAAAATAAATAGTAAAAGCAAAAATAAATTTGGGGTTTTATTTCAAAATTCCGCTTTATTTGACTACGTTACAGTGTGGGAAAATATATCTTTTAATTATAAAAAGCGCTTTAATATCAGCAAAAAGGAGGCAAAACAGCTAGCAATCGAGAAGCTAAATGATGTTGGACTGGAGGAAAGCATAGCAGATATGTTTCCAATAGAGCTATCAGGTGGAATGAAAAAAAGAGTAGCACTTGCAAGGGCTATTGCACACAATCCAGAAATCATCATATTAGATGAGCCAACTTCAGGATTGGACCCGATTATGTCAGATATAGTAAACGAGATAATAGTAAAATTATCTAGAGATCTTAACCCTACAATTATCACGATTACACATGATATTCATAGCGCATTTAAAATAGCTGATAAAATAGCAGTGTTATATGAAGGGGAGATCATTTCCCATGGAACTGTTCAGGAAATACAAAATACTAATAACGAATATATAAAGAAATTCATTCGTTATATAAGGTAGCAGACATTGGAATTCGGATTTTTTCAAACTGGATCTTATAGCTGACCCAAGCAACACGTCATACCGCGATTCATTCGAGGTATCTCGGCATAGATTCCGCTAACTAGTAGCGGAATGACGAATTTGTCGTTTTTCAAATTGTCGTAAGTCAGTTTAGCTATATATAGGATGGCAGAAATTGTTTGTATTAGCTACATTCAAAAGCTCTATTGATATTTTGCAATATTTGTGATAAAATAATAGCTTAAGGTTGAGAGTAAAAATTTATGAGTGAAGCTCAAGGTCCAAATATTGCAGAATGGCAAGCGCAGCAGCAACACCAAGAAGCCGCTGGTGAGAAAAGTGGTTTTGGTCTTGGTCATAGTGACTCTGTTTCAACAGTCGTGGATGGAATGAAATGGTTGTTCAACTTTCATGAAGGGGCGATTGCTGCTTATAGTAACGTGTTTGAAGGTTTGGTAAGTGGTAGTAGTTTAGTAACACTGTTTGGAAAATCAGGTAATATGTTTGGCATAAAATTTCTTGAAGGCCTTGCAGAATATTTTTCAGGTGGAGGTGGGGAAGATATGCCATCAGAAGGAATGGATATGGCTCATGGTGATGATGGACATCACTCAGATGATTACCCTCATGCCAATAACGAAATAGCTCATAATGCTGATGGTTTGCAAGACATGCATGATGCAGGTGATCACCATGGTCAATCTTTTTCACCTGGTCCTTCACCGTCTGTTGGCAATGACCACGGACCTGAACTTGGTTAAACGCTTAAAAACTGCCGAATAGTATGCGAGAAGACCTAATAAGAAAAGTTGCTATTGTTGTGAGTTTGTCTTAGTGAAAAAGGTTTCAGTTTTAGGATCAACAGGAAGTGTTGGAAAAAAGACTGTAGATTTGCTCTCAAAGAGAAAAGAAGAATACCAAGTGGAAGCACTCAGTGCCCATTCAGATTTTGCTCTACTGGCACACCAAGCAAAACTGCTGAAAGCAAAATACGTTGCTATCTCCGATGAAAGGTTTTACAAAGATTTAAGAGAAAACCTA
Organism: Wolbachia endosymbiont of Aedes albopictus; assembly: GCF_024804185.1. Lineage (NCBI taxonomy): Bacteria > Pseudomonadati > Pseudomonadota > Alphaproteobacteria > Rickettsiales > Anaplasmataceae > Wolbachia > Wolbachia endosymbiont of Aedes albopictus. The sequence continues at coordinate 565,708 of NZ_CP101657.1, read as the reverse complement.
CTTGGTACGGATATAAAAATAGCAATTGGCGCTGAAGGTCTATTAAATGTTGCTTCCCTACCCGTTGATCTCTCAGTTATTGCAATAGTTGGTATTGCAGGCCTTGTGCCAGTTATAGAAGTCATAGAAAGTGGCACTAAAGTCATTGCACTAGCGAACAAAGAAAGCATTGTTTGCGGTGGAAAGTTATTACTCAAAAAAGCTAAAGAAAAAAACGTACAAATAATCCCTATCGATTCTGAACACAACGCAATTTTTCAAGTTTTGCAAAATGACGACAAATGCGTAGAAAAGATCATACTTACTGCTTCTGGTGGACCATTCTTAAACTATAGTTCTGAGCAATTAAGAAATGTCATGGTAGATCAGGCGCTTAGTCACCCCACTTGGAATATGGGAAGGAAAATCTCAGTTGATAGTGCAACAATGATGAATAAGGCACTAGAGATAATAGAAGCACATAACTTGTTTAATATCAGTCCGAGTAAAATTGAAGCAGTAGTGCATCCTGAGTCAATAGTACATGGAATTGTAGTCTATCAGGATGGTTTCAACTTTGCTGTGCTTGCAGAAAATGACATGGCAATTCTTATTTCATATGCTTTGTCTTGGCCAGAAAGATCAGCTTTAAATCGTAAATTAGATTTAACAAAGCAAGGAAAATTGACCTTTCAAGAACCAGACCATAAGCGTTTTCCTGCGCTAAAGCTTAGCATGGCAGTGTTAAACTCTTCTGCTCCACAAACAAACAGTATTGTGCTCAATGCTGCAAATGAAATAGCTGTTAATGAATTTTTGAAGTCACGAATTGGCTTTTTAAAAATAGTAGAGATAGTGGAATCAACAATGGAAGGTTTTGATAGTTACACTGATATTAATTCACTATCTGATATAATAAATATTGATTGTGAAAGTCGTATTATTGCTAATAAAATCGTTGAAAATAAAGTTGTTGCATGTAGCTAGAGTAATGTAACCAGACTGTATTCTGTGATTTTAGCAAAACACGATCTTTCATTTGAGCTTTCTTCAATTTAAAATAAATACAGAAGCTAGCTATCTTCAAAAATTATGATTTGGAAGTAGATTTTATTTTTCGCTTGCAAAAAAGAAATTATAGCAAGCTATGGAAACGCTGGCGAATTAGATTTTGATTTCATATTGGAAAATGAAAAGCTAAAAAATAAAATGAAAGGACAGAAAGTAGGAGTTATAGTGCTGACATTAGCCAACGGAGAAACAGAGCTTTTTGATCGAGACTTTGGAAGATATCAGTAAAGCTTATGTATTAAGGTGGCACATAGAGGAAACGACTCAAAATAGGAGCAGAGTTAGAGAATTTTTCTGGAGAGGCCATATTACAAGAATTTTGGGCAAACTTGGTCATGTGCAATATATTATCGCTTCATATGTGTGATACATAAGGGACTTGGAACCCAGATTAAATGTATCCGTTCAGGGTTGTGGCAAGGATAAAAAATAATTGACATAATATATTAAAGTAGTAATAACACAAAATGTTGATAGTAATGTAAGGTTAGATGCTTCAATTGTTGATCGGTGTTGTCGAGTTATGTAAAAACTTAGAGCAGAAAGCTTGAAGAAAAAAATTAGAAATAGAGAATGCTGAACTAAGAGAGAGGTAAACTCAAGGAATTCATCTTTACCAAGTTCAAAAGAGCTGTACAAAATAAAAAAAGACACACCAGAAGATAAGTCAAAGTGCGGCAGGAAGATAGGTGGTCAAGTTGGACATAAAGGAAATTGCCGAGCTAAAATGGAAGCAGATGAGGTGGTGAAGGTAGAGTTACCAAATAGATGCGAGTGTGGTGAAAAGATCACAATATCAGAAAAACCATATGTCTATCAAAAAGTTAGAAATTAAGCCTTACGTAGTTGAGAGAACATGGTCGCTGTCGTAAATGCGGAAAAAGAAGGAGTAGCAAGTTACCAGAAGGCTGATACCTTTGGCCCTAGAGTTAAGTCAGTAATTACGGCATTGAGTGGGTTTTATAAAAACTCGAAGAGAGAAATAGCAAATATTATGAAGGATATTTTTAACTTGAATATAAGTATTGGCAGTATATCCAATAGTGAAGCAATGGTTGCATCGAAGTGTAAAGAAGCATATGAACGAGTAGAGAGAGCAAGCAAAGTTTTGCATATTGATGAAACTAGCCATTACACTAAGGGTAAACTTGGTTGGTGCTGGATGTTTGCCAACAATAAAGCAAAAGTTAGCAGATACAAGAGGAATGAAATTTTTAAAGAATAGTACATTTTGTGATTACAAAAACCTGGTAATTACTGACAGATATGCAGTTTACAACCACTTCAGTGATGAAAAACGACAAATTTGTTGGGCTCACTTATTGAGAAATTTCGAGAGGTTATCTCATAGTTGGAATAATGAGACTTGGCCATTGTTTAAAAGATGCAGCTAATGGATTGTTTGCATTAAAAAATGCTTTGCCAGAAAATGAAATTAGTATTTCAAAGTTAAGCCAAAGAATTACGAACAGTACTGCATGATAAAAATATCTTATATACTTGAAGCAAAAGGAGCTTCACGAACGGTAAAGGGTATTATAAAATCCGAGCCAATGATGTGGACATTTTTGGATGACCCATGGAATATCCCATTACCATGTTGAGCGACAGATACGGCATTATGTAGTCTATCGTAAGAATTCGTATTTTACACAGTCAGTACGAGGAAACATGTTTCTTGAACGGGTGATCTCATTGTACCTAACCTGGAGGCAAAAGAAGCTCAACCCTTTTCAAAATCTCCTATCTATTGTCTCTTAAGTCACACCCCTGAACGGATACGATTACGAAGCATTTCTAAATTATTTTTTACTTTAGACTTTTACTTGTTATAAAAAAACCCTCACTTTAGTTTATCACGTTTTTTATTCGTTGTAAAATATTTTTTCAAAAAAGTGAACAGTTTTTGTAATTTCGGTGAATATATATAATAGCAAGAAATTAACTTCTAATTAAGGTAGATAGCATAAGATTCTTGTCATTGGCCAACAAAAACCCATTTATAGCGTATTTTGAAGGAACCAAACGATATTTAGTGCTACTTGCAGTTTTAAATTATAGCAAATGCTAACACTCGACCTCGGCAAGCAAACAGGCTGGGCTATTCTCAAAGACGGAGTAATTCAAAGTGGGAGCAAAAACTTTCATGGTAGCCGTTTCAGCGGAGGTGGCATGTGCTTTTTAAGTTTTAGTAATTGGCTTAATTCCTTGAAAGACATTTCTGTGGTGTATTTTGAGGAAGTAAGACGACACCTTGGAACTGATGCAGCGCATTGTTATGGTGGTTTTTATGCCGTTTTAACTGCTTGGTGTGAGGAGCATCATATACCTTATCAAGGTGTGCCGGTGAAGACGATAAAACGTTTTATCACGGGTAAAGGTAATGCAAGCAAAAGTGAAGTTATTGAAGCTGTAATGGGCAAAGGTTTTTTCCCTCAAGACGATAATGAAGCTGATGCTTTGGCATTGATGTTTTGCGTTTAGTAAAGATTTTAATATGCTAGATAATATATAGGAAGTGGGTCCTTTCCCCTATTCAGGCGGACTTGGGCGAGAAATCCTGGGCCATCTCTAGCGTCAGACGTATTTTGATTGTTAACTTTTTAACAAGAATCTCCACCTAGTAATTATATGAATTTAGCAATTCACTACTATCCTATTGAAAATCTAGTTGAATATGAGCGTAACCCTCGCAAGAATGACGATGTAGTAAACAGAATGTGCGCTTCAATTCGGGAGTTTGGTTTTCGTATTCCGATAGTTGCAAAAAGCGATGGCACTGTGGTAGATGGTCATTTAAGGCTTAAAGCAGCAAGAAAACTGGGTATGGAAAGTATTCCAGTGGTGCTCAGTGATAATTTAAGTGAAACCCAAACCAAAGCTTTTCGGTTACTAGCCAATCAATCAGCTAACTGGGCAAAGTGGGACGATGAGCTTTTAAAAGTGGAAATTCAAGGGTTAGAAGATTTGGAGTTTGACCTTAAAATGACCGGATTTGAGCTAGCAACGCTTTCTCAACAACATTGATGGAAAAGAAGAAGTAGAAAGAGGAGAAAAAGAGGGGGTGGAATTGGTTGATAAAAAGTCAGTAGTGTCAAAACCAGGAGATCTGTGGATTTTAGGTGGTCATTGAATCTACTGTGGTGATAGTTGTCTGGTTGAATCATTTAAAGCGGTATTAGATGTATGGGAAAAACTTTCGGAGCTTTTGAGTCATCATTTTATCGGTGAAAATGGTCTTGAATACATAATAAGTATGATGGCGGTAGATGCTGGGTATGCAACACAAGAGGTATACAACTGGGTAAGAGGTCATCAAGGCTCTGATGGCAGTAAAAGGTGCAAACAAAGCGCTAGTGCCACTTAGCAGGCCAAGTAGAGTAGATGTAACGGTTAGCGGATAAAAGCTAAAGAGAGGAATGAAGCTGTGGCCAGTTGGGGTATCAATATTGAAGTCCGAGCTTTTCCAATTACTTAATGTTTTAACAGAAGGGGCGCCAGGATATTGTCATTTTCCGGAGTATCCACCTGAATATTTTAAGCAGCTAACTGCAGAGCAACTAATTACCAAAGTAGTAAAAGGATATACCAAACAAGAGTGGCAAAAGATAAGAGATCGAAATGAAGTACTAGATTGCCGAATTTACGCAAGAGCAGCGTCTATTGCGCTTGGAATTGATCGTTGGCCAGAGAGTAAATGGAGTAGTCTAAATGAAAAACCAGAAAGTAAAAAATCAAAGAAGATAGTGAAAAGTAAATGGATGAAAAATGTATAACGAAGAATATTTAATTCAAGTTGAATAAGCAATAAAGAAGCTGCAAAGTGGCGAAAGAGTAGTATCAATTGCATATGGTGACCATGTGGTGAGATATGCAGAGGTGCAAATAAATGACTTATTGAGTTTAAGACAACGAATTAAATCTGAATTGAAAATCGCAGGTGTGAAGCCTAAAAGAAAAATTGTTATTTCAACGAATAAAGGGATCATATAATGATAAAAATCGTTGAAAGGAACACTATGACAAAAATTATAGGAAAAGAATATACAGAATTTTTAGAGCAGTTGAAAGGTTATATTGCTACTAATCGTTATAAAGCAGCGCTTGCGGTTAATAGTAAACTTATTTTGCTTTATCATTATACTGGTACAGAAATCTTAAAACGGCAAAAAGAATATGGCTGGGGAGCGAAAGTTATTGAACAACTAAGTAAAGATTTGCGAGATGCTTTTCCTGATATGAAGGGGTTTAGCATTCAAAATCTAAAGTATATGAGAAGGTTTGCGGAAGAATATAGCGAAAACGAAATTCGTCAACAAGCTGTTGACCAATTACCTTGGGGTCACAATATCGTAATAATGTACGAAATTAAAAACAAAGAAGAAAGACTTTGGTATGCTAAAAAGTCGCGTGAACACGGCTGGTCTCGCAATATCTTGTCGATGCAAATTGAAACAAATTTGTATAAACGTGAAGGTAAAGCAATAACAAACTTTAGGAATAAGCTTACATCGCCTCAATCAGATTTAGCACAGCAAACGCTTAAAAATCCTTACGTATTTGATTTTTTGAGTCTTGGTAAAAAAGCGCATGAAAGGGAAGTAGAAAAAGCTCTTGTAGCTCACATAGAACGTTTTCTTTTAGAACTTGGTGAAGGGTTTGCATTTTTAGGAAGGCAGTACCATTTACAGGTTGAAGATAGAGATTTCTATTTGGATTTGCTCTTTTACCACGTTAAGCTTCGTTGCTATATTGTAATTGAACTAAAAGCAGGGAAATTCAAGCCAGAATACACTGGAAAGATGAATTTTTACCTTTCAGCAGTTGATGATTTATTAAGACAGCCAGGTGATAACCCATCAATTGGTCTTATCCTCTATCGCTCTAAAGTTGGTGTTGTAGCCGAGTACGCATTACGTGACATGAACAAGCCAATAGGGTTAGCAGAGTATCAAATTACTGAAAATCTACCAGAAGAGATAAAAACAGCGCTACCAACAATAGAAGAATTAGAAGCTGAATTATCGAGAGTGTCAGATAAAGAAGAATCAGTAAACGTGATAGTGGATTTATCGCACTGGGAAGAAAGTGTAGATTTCAAGTTAGCGAAAGAAGATGGGATACAGGGAGTCATTCATAAAGCAACCCAGGGGTTAAAATATATAGATCTAACATATGCAGAAAGAAGAAAAGCCTCTGAAGAAGAAGGTTTGATGTGGGGAGCATACCATTTTGGAGTAGGAGAAAACGGAAAAGACCAAGCTGAGCATTTTTTGAAAACAGTAGGAGATTATTCTCAAGTATTGCTTGCCCTTGATATTGAAGAAAACCGAAATGGAAAAAACATAACGCCAGAACAAGCGGAAGATTTTGTTGCTAAAGTTCATGAAGAAACAGGACGTTTTCCATTGATCTATGGAAGTGCTTATTTTCTCGAGGATTTTGCAACGCCAACTTTAACAAAATGTCCACTATGGCTAGCAAAATGGGGAGCAGAGCCAACACTACCAATAGGATGGAGGAACTGGATTCTATGGCAATATACTGACGGTCAAACAGGGCCAAAGCCGCATGAAGTAGAAGGGATAGGCGCATGCGATAGGAACAAATTCAACGGAACATTGGAAGAATTAAGGGATTTTTGGATATCATGATGTTACTCAAATCATTCAAACAATTATTTAGCAAACCAAAAGCCAAAAGTTCGGCATGGAGGTTCAGGAAGGAGATTATTGCACTTTCAACCAGAAGTAGGAAGTATAAATAGCTTACTCTCTCAGAGCCTTGAGCATTTACGTAGCCGCTCTTGTGATATGGTAAGAAAGAACTCCTATGCAGCAAACATCATCGATACGATAGTGAGTAATTGTGTTGGGACAGGAATAAAGCCGCAATCAAAAGCAAAGGATGGAGAGTTTCGGAAAAAAGTGCAAGAGTTATGGCTGAGATGGACAGATGAAGCAGACAGTAGCGGAGTGAGTGGTTTTTATGGATTACAAGCTTTGGTTTATAGGAGCATGATAGAAGGAGGAGAATGTTTTCCGAACAAGAAAACGAGAAGATGGTCTTTGTGTGCCGTTGCAACTGCAAGTGTTGGAATCAGAGCATTTAGATAATAAAAGCAATCAAACCCTTGCCAACGGTAATGTAATAAGAAACGGCATTGAATTTAACCGACTTGGGCAAAGAGAAGCGTACTACCTATTTAGAGAACATCCAGGAGAAGGCTCGTTTGGCGAATCAGTGAGAGTGCCAGCAAATGATGTTTTATAGGCTACTGAGACCCGGGCAGATTCGAGGAGTACCATGGTTGTCCAGTGTACTGTTAAAGCTCTATGAACTTGATCAATACGATGATGCAGAATTAGTCAGAAAAAAAACAGCAGCGATGTTTGCAGGATTTATTACCAGACTTGATCCTGAAGCAAATATTTTAGGAGAAGGAGAAAGCAATGAGCAAGTGGTAGCATTATCGGGTTTAGAACCTGGAACCATACACTTATTTTATTATCCCTGTTTACTTCTTGTAAAAAACATGTTACTAATGAATTGAATTTTGTAGTAGAATGGAGGAAGTTTTGGCAGTTCCAAAAAGAAAAAAGTCAAAGTCAAGGCGTAATATGCATCGTTCTCATCATGCTATTGAGCCTAAGAATGTTGTGGTATGTTCAGCAACTGGGGAATTCATGTTGCCTCACAATGTAGCAGTCGATGGCAGTTACAAAGGAAAACGAGTTTTCATTAAGCAACAGGCAGAATGACTATTATGGTATGTTACCCACGGTCAATAATCACATAGTTATTGCACTTGACGCTATGGGGGGCGATTTTGCGCCTCTTTCCGTAATTCAGGGTGCTGGTTTTTTTTTGGATAATCTTGTTGACCCAGGCATTAAAGTTCTTTTTCATATTTATGGAGATAAGGAAAAAGTATCTCCTTTGCTTTTGAAATATAAAAAAGTAAGTAACAATTCTGAGTTTACTCATTGTTCTGACAATGTCCTTGCAAATGATAAGCCATCTTTTGCGCTGAGACATCGTAAAGACTCAAGTATGAAAGCTGCAATTGTTGCAGTGAAAGAAGGTAAAGCTTTCGGAGTGGTATCTTCAGGCAACACCGGGGCGTTGATGGCAATTTCCAGATTTATTTTAGGAACATTACCAAATATTTATCGTCCTGCTATTGTCTCTATCTGTCCAACTAAGACAAAAAGCTTCGCTTTGCTTGACCTTGGTGCAAACGTCGATTGTAATGCCGATTCGTTATTCCAGTTTGCATTAATGGGAAGTATATTTGCAAAAGTAGCGCTAAAAATTGACAACCCTGAGGTTGCTTTGCTAAATATCGGTATAGAAGAAGTTAAAGGTAATGACTCAGTGCGCGGCGCTTTTGAGTTGCTTAAAAACGCTCCAGACATTAATTTCAAAGGGTATATAGAGGCAAGTGAATTTTTAGAGGGCAATATAGATGTGATTGTTGCTGATGGTTTTGTTGGCAATGTAATGCTCAAAACAGCTGAGGCAACCGCTAATACTTTTATCAATCTAATAAAGCAGGAAGTACTGAGCTCATGGGCAGCAAAAATGCTTGTTGGTATGTTGTTAAAATCCAAACTAAATAAAGCTTTAACACGTTTTAATCCCAAAATTAGAAGTGGAGCTATGTTTTTAGGGCTGAATGGTATTATCATTAAAAGTCATGGAAATTCTGATGCTATTTCTTTTGCTCATGCTATAAAATTTGCAGTAAATGCAATTAGTGAAAATTTAAATCAAAAGATAATTAACGGGGTAAGTCATATTGAATAAAAGTTTCATATTAAGCACTGGATCTTACCTACCAAGAAAAACGTTGAGTAACAACGAAATTGCATCGATAGTTGAGACAAGCGATGAATGGATAAGGCAGAGAACAGGAATAGTTCAAAGGCATATAGCAGATGAAGGAGAACTAACGTCAGATCTAGCTGTAAATGCAGCAAAAAGTGCTATAGAAAAAGCTAAAATTTCAGCAGATGAAATTGACTTGATTATAGTTGCAACAACAACGCCTGATAAAACTTTGCCTAGCTGTGCAACGATTGTACAAAGTAAGTTAAAATGTAAAAACGCATTTTCTTTTGATGTACAAGCAGTATGCTCTGGTTTTATATATGCAGTTACAGTTGCTGATTCGCTCATAAAATCTAACAATAGAATTAAATATGCGCTCGTTATTGGTGCTGAAATAATGTCTAGGATTGTTGACTGGGAAGATAGGTCAACTTGTGTACTCTTTGGTGATGGTGCTGGTGCAGTGATAATAAAATCGGAAATAGGTAGCAGCGGCATCATATCAACAAACTTACACTCTGATGGCAATGTGGACGTATTATGTACAAACGGAGGGGTATCCTCTACTGATGATTCTGGAAAAATATGCATGAATGGAAGAGAAGTGTTTAAACATGCAGTAGATAAATTAACAGCCTCAGTAGAGGAAACACTAAGATGCAATAATTTGAAAATCACTGATATTGACTGGCTAATTCCCCATCAAGCAAATATTCGTATTATTGAAGCAGTAGTAAAGAAGTTAGATTTCCCTATAGAGAAAGTGATTAATACCGTTGATAAGCATGCAAACACCTCAGCAGCGTCAATTCCACTGGCTTTAGACTATGCAATACAAGAATCAAAAATAAAATCAGGAAATCTGGTACTGCTGATTGCAATAGGTGCAGGTCTCACATGGGGTTCCGTGTTGCTGCGCTATTAGACTGCTTGCATTACCTCCTGTTACCCACAACTGTACGAACGTTGTAGTTTGGGCCACCAGTGGGCAGTGCCCAGACTGGGATGACACCCTACTTAACCGTCATACTGCCGCGGTATCTCTTAGCCGCTAACACATAGCGGAATGACGAAGATGCCACCGCATAACGCCGCGGCGCTAACAAGAGATCCCGCTGCGGGATGACGAATTGCTTAACCGTCATTCCGCCACAGACCGTCATACCGCGATTCATTCGCGGTATCTCCCAGCCGCTAACAAGTAGCGGGATGACAGCAATCCTACGTCATACCGTCACGGTATCTCTTAGCCGCTAACACGTAGCGGGATGACGGTTGTCGTTTAGCTATAAATGTTTAAGAAATTTACCAAACGAAAAAAAAGGCAAAAGAAACCCCGTGGTGCGAGTTTTGACTCTATATTACTGTAAGTGGCGCTGTAATAATGTGCTAACGCTTAAAATAAGCGCGATTTGGCTGAATGTAGAAAAAATAAAAAAGACATGCAGCCGCTATAATTTTATGTAATCCGCCAATAAATACTCTGAGTTTTTTACTGAATTTTGTCATTGAGCCTGCAGGTCAAAAACAAGTTTTGAGTCATAAATACCCTTATTGTTATAATAAGGGGGCTGGCGGAGTTTGTCAAGTAAGTTTTTTCATTTCTGCGGGCTACTTGAATAACGGCTACAATGTTTGTACAGCTATGTACATAGTGCTGGAACCCAAAAAAAGAACCAAGTAGCTTGGCTACTTGGATGACAGAAGGTATACAAGAAGTCTATTGGCTCTCGTATACCTTAATGAAATTTAACAAGTTTATCTATAGTTTTAGTGATGATTCTTGGAGTATCCGGAGAAACTGCTGAGCTCAGCTTATTTAACCGCTCTATAGCAAACTCGCTATTCTCATTTGTTATGAAATCACATAAAATATTTTCTATGTCCTTAGTAATACTTTCATGCTTTCTCAGAGGATGATTATGTGGATATCTACTGATGGTCTTGATACTGGAATACTCAACAAAAGCTTGATCTTTAAAGGCAAGTTGTCTCAATTTCTCTTTGAATTTTCCTTCTTCCTCTTTTTCTAAAAGGCGAGACTTTATCAGTGATTTTATAATCAAATTTATAGCTTGATGTATTTCAGAATGCACTATAACTTTAATGGTATTTTCTTCTACTATACAATCATAAGTATTTTTTTTGCTCTGTAACGACTCTATTAATGTCTTGCTACTTTGTGAATTCAATTCCAAATTCTCTTCACTCATAGGAGTTATTATGAAGGTGTTCTTACTCACTCTGATGTTAAATTGTGGAGAGCCTTCAGAAAAAGAAAATGCTACATTCTTAGATTCAAGTGCATGATTGTATGCAGCAAAAAGGGTGTGTGCTATAACACTGCTGGGCACCTTCATTCCATGTTTATTCAGGTGGTTCAATACATTTTCAACCTCATGATATGTAAAGTCTGTATCTTTTAGCAATTCAACAACTTCTTTGCCGTTGTGCTGTTTATACTCTATTCTTACTTCTTCTGTAAAAAGTGTTTTAGCTGCTATATGTTTATCAAGCACTGTAAAAATCTTGATGAAATTCTCTAAATCTTGTTTGTTAACTAATTAGATACTAATTAAGTTTCTGCTAATAATTGAAATATTTTTTGTCATTTTTTCCCACTAAAAAAACTCACTAGATGAATTGTATTTTTAATTCATTAAGAATTGTTTAAAGTGAGCATACTAGTTTTCATTTACGTATTACACGACAAAACAAGATAAAAAGTTACATAAAATCATCATGTAGTACAACGCCTTCTTCATATGTGTCATTGTTACTTGTGTAGGTTGTGACATCAATGTAACTGTCATTATTATTTAGCATATCATCCAACTTTCCTTCTTTTTCAAGATCCATCAATTTGTCACACCCCCCAATGTGCTTATCGTTAATAAAGATCTGTGGAACTGTTCTAACGTTATACTTTGATTTTATGTCTTTAAATAGATCTGAGTTTTTGAGCACATCGATTTCTTCATATTCCACACCTTTTCTATCTAGTAAATCCTTTGCCCTTATGCAGTATGGACAGCCCTTCTTTACATATATCACAACATTTTTCACAATTTATCTCCGTAGCTTACTAAAATATAGTTATTATATATAAGAAACATGTAAAAACATCAAATTGTATGAAAATTATTTATAATTGTGAGCAAGGGATAGAAAATAATATAGCACTAACCTTCGGAAATTTCGATGGCATTCATTTAGGACATGAATTTGCAATTTCCACTCTAAAGAAGGTAGCACAAGAAAGAGGATTACCCTCTGCAGTTTTAACTTTTGAGCCTCACCCATCAACTGTTTTATTTGGTAGAAACAATTTTAGGTTAATAGACCAAGAACAAAAAAAGGAACTAATCAGCAGCTATGGTATAGATTACTTGTATATTATTAATTTTAGTAGAGGTTTTTCCGAGGTTAGCTGCGATAACTTTATCAGTGAGATTTTAATAGATAAATATGGTGCTAAACACATAATTGTCGGAGAAAATTGCACTTTTGGTCATAAACGATTGGGTGATATATTAACTCTAGAGAAATATTCTGAAACATATGGATACTCTTTGACTAAATTAGAGCCATTAATAATTGACGGCAAAATTTGCTCTTCTTCTTCAATCAGAGAGTATGTACAAAGGGGCGAAATAGAAATTGTTAATAAATTACTTGGTAGACCTTATCAAGTTTCTGGTGTTGTGACAAAGGGTGCGTGTAGAGGTAGAGAAATAGGATTCCCAACCATAAATATTCCTATAGAAGATTGCATGATAAAACCAAAATTTGGTACATATTACGCTAAAGTGATGTTTTCTTATAATAAACCAAATTGGTTATATGGAGTAGTCAATATTGGTATGAGACCTACATTTAAGGATCTGAAAAAGCCTATAATAGAAATGCACATATTCGATTTTGATGAAGACGTATATAATCATAAAGTTAATATACAACTTTTAAAATTCATAAGGTCAGAAAAAAAATTCCATAGTATTGAGGAGTTAACAAAACAGATAAATTATGATATACTTAAAGTTTATAGGTTAAAGGCAAATTCATGAAAAAGTTATGCTTAATTGTTATATTAATTATAGTATTGATTGACCAAACGAGCAAATTGTACATAAACTCATTGATTGATGAGGGAGAATCAATTGAGATCGCTAGCTTTATAAAGCTAGTTGAAGTTTGGAATTCGGGCATTAGTTTTGGAATGTGTAGCGCTTTACCGCATGGCGGTTTCTTTTTTTCAGCATTTTCAATACTAATAATTGGTATACTTGCATACTTGATATACAAGTCTGATGATCAGTCAACTTACCTTGGGTTTTCTCTGATGATTGGTGGAGCAATCGGAAACGTAGTTGATAGGATTTATTGGGGAGCTGTATATGATTTCATATATTTTCATATTGATGATTGGTATTGGCCAGCTTTTAATTTAGCGGATTTATCTATAGTTTGTGGAATGTTCACATTGTTATATAAGTGGTATATATACGATATGTTTATTTCTAAACAAAATGAGGAATAAAATAATTGTTTTTATATTAGGTCGAAATAATGCTTCATAAGTTTTTTAGTTTTCTTATACTACCTGCACTCTTTTTTACTTACCCAATTTCTTTGAAGGCTTTGAGCATAGAGCACGACATAAAACATGCTAAACTCAGTAACGGACTAGATGTCTATGTTGTTCCTAATCATCGGATTCCAGCCGTTTTACATGCAGTAATATACAAAGTTGGGGGAATGGATGATCCGATTGGCAAAGCAGGATTGGCTCACTACTTTGAACATTTAATGTTTGAAACTACAGGGAAGTTCACAGATATAGAAGCCACTATGAGTAGCATTGGGGCCCAGTTTAATGCGTTTACTACTAAGGAATATACCTGTTACTACGAATTAGTCCTTAAAAATGACTTACCACTGGCAATGGAAGTTGAAGCAGACAGAATGGGCAATTTTAATGTTACTCAAGATAAAATAGAAAGAGAAAAAAATATTGTACTGGAAGAGAGGAAGATGAGATTTGATAATCATCCTCACGCTTTGTTATGGGAAGAAATGGATAGTGCATTTTACCGTACTGGCTATGGCAGGTCTGTTATTGGCTGGGAGAGCGATATCACAACTTACAATCAGGATGACATAACGAGGTTTCATGATAACTATTATCACCCCGGCAATGCAATATTACTGATTGTGGGTGATGTGGAACTTGATGAAGTAGTGAAATTAGCAGAAGAAAAATATGGCGAAATTAAAGCTAAGCCTGTAATGAGACATTACCCAAATCAGGATCCGGTGCATAATGCAGGTTTATCGGTGATTTTAGAGAGCACTGAAGTAAAAGAACCAGTTTTATATTTTCGTTATCGTGTTTCTTTATTTAAGCACACAAGTGAAACCTCCGCTGCTCATTTAGCGGTTGACATTTTAGGTGGCGGCAAATCCAGCAAACTGTATAAAGATTTGGTTTTAGATAAAGATGTGGCAGTATCAGTATCTGCTTATTACAATAGTTTAACTTTTAGTGATGGCTATATTGATATTCAGGTCATTCCAAAAAGCGGGGTTAATTTAGGCACTGTTGAAAGAGAATTAGAAAATGCTATCAATGACTTCATGCCTAAAGGAATAACGGATGAGGAGTTGCAAAGCTCGAAATATAGATACAAAGTAGCACAGTTTGATAATCTATCTGACTTAACTCATATAGCAATGTTTTATGTGCCACGCCTCGCACTTGGTATTCCACTTGATGAAATAGATATTTCATATAGCAAAATCAATAATGTCAATCTAGAGGATGTAAATAATAAAATCCGTACTATTTTTTCTGCTAATAAATTAGTCGGTCGTTTGCTACCAAAAGGAGGTAATAATGAAGATAAGTAAACTTGTATTTCTACTTTTTTTCTGTCTAAGCTTTAATTTACAAGCAAGTGGTAACTTAAATATAGAGGAGGTCACTACCCGTAAAGGATTTAAGTTTCTATTTGTTGAAAACTATGACTTACCAAAAGTTTCGATAAATATCTCATTCAAAGATGCAGGTTATGTGTATGAAAATTCGGAAAAACAGGGACTAGGTTGGTTTACTTCTCTTATAATTCAAGAAGGGGCAGGAAAAAATGATGCCAGAGATTTTGCGAAAAAGCTTGAAGATAAAGGGATTAGTTTAAATTTTATTCCTGATTTAGAAGCATTTAGGGTTTCATTAAATACTTTGTCTGAGAATTTAGAGGATGCAATTTCGTTACTAAGCGACGCTATAATACGTCCTAAAGTTGACTCTGAAGGGTTGAATAGAGTTTTCGAGAAAGCCAAAGTTGATTTTAATAATCTTGAAAAAAATCCTTTTTTTGTTGCTGGAGAAGAATTGAATACGTTATTGTTTAAAAAACACCCTTACTCAAAAAGTGTGTACGGTACTCTTGACACTATAATGAACATTACTAGAGATGATGTTTTAACATACATAAAGCGTAATTTTGCTAAAGATAACATAGTTATCAGTGTTGCTGGTTGTGCAAAAAAAGAAGAAATTATTACATTATTAGATAAATATTTATCTAAATTGCCGTCAAAAAGATCAAAAGTGAGAAAAATACCTGTAAAAAATGATTTTGGTCCTGCAGAAAATAAAAACATTTTTATGGATATACCACAAAGTGTGATACTTTTTGCTCAAAAAGGTATAGCTTATGAAGATCCAGACTACTATAGTGCTCAAGTTTTGGTTAATGCGCTTGGTGGTATGGGGCTGAATTCAGTGCTGGTGAAAGAGCTAAGGCAAAATCTTGGAATTACTTATGGTATTAGTGCCTCTATGGCTAGCTATACGCATGCAAATATTATAGCCGGAGGTTTAAGTACTGATAGCTCTACTGCCAGTCAATCCATATCTGCAATAAGAGATACATTGAGCAGGATAAAAAAGGAAGGAGTTGATGAACAATTATTTAAAGATACAAAAATTAGTATGGTAAATAATTTTGTCCTTTTCCTGTCCAATAACACAAATACAGCAATGCTGCTTGATGATATGCAAATAAATGATCGTGATGTTAACCGTATAAATAATTATGCGAATATCATTAATGACGTTAAATCAGAGAAAGTGAACGAACTGGCAAGTTCTTTACTGGAACCAGAAAATTTATTTTTTGTTGAAGTTGGAAAAAACACTTAAGGTCAATAATTAATATTTTCTGCTATTGATCTTACTGCTTCTACATAACACTTATGCTCCTCAGCTAGAATGCGTTCTGAAAGGCTTTGAATATCATCAGCTGGTAACACTGGCACAGCAACTTGAGCAATTATGGCTCCAGCATCAATTTCAGGAGTGACGTAATGTACAGTACAGCCTGCGATTTTTACTCCTGCTTTTAGAGCTTGCTCTTGAGCATTTAGGCCCTTAAAGGACGGAAGTAGAGAGGGATGAATATTTATCACCTTGTTATTCCATTTACTGAGAAAATTAGCTTGCAGGATTCTCATAAACCCTGCAAGGCAAATTAAATCAACCTTATGTTGAACAAATATTTCGTGAATTTTATCAGCATCAAGTGGTTTATCTCTAACAATAAACGCTGGCACTCCTGCTTGTTCTGCTATTTTTAGGCCAGCAGCTTTGCTATTATTTGTGATAGCGCACACAACTTCTGCAGGAAAATTACGATTTTGACATGCCTCTATCAAGGCCTGCATATTTGATCCCCTGCCTGAAATTAGTATCCCAAGTTTCACCTTTTTCATTTTGTGCAATTGATTTGGTGTAATAATTAATGTTAACAAAATAACTCAAAAAGTAAATCTATAGCTAAAGTGACTTAGGTTCTCTAATTGCACATAAGTCAACAATAATTTTCACACAAATCAAAACAGCATATCTTCTCCATAATCTTCGGTAATTCCACATAAGTTAAAAATAGCATGCTTTCCATGGTTCTCTCCGCGGTCTAACATGGCTAAAACTTTAATTTGCCAAGCCGCACTATACTTGTTAGGCGGAAGTGGACGGCAACATGTCTTTCACGAAGTCTATGCTTCAACCTAAATTCTTGCTTATCCCTTTCATCGGCATTACTATCTTTACTTTCAGTAGAATTATTGTTTTATACTCCTTTAGTGTTTATTGATAACAAAATTCTGTTTTGTTAACCAACATCCTATGCATAATTACAGATAATTTTCTTGCTATAGCAATAATTGCTTTCTTCATAACCTTCTTTTTTGCAACCCCAGCTTCTCAATTTAAATGTTCTTTTACATTTTATCAGTAAGACTTGTGCAGCTTCATACAACATATTCCTACATTCCACTGGACCCATTTTTGATATACTTCCGTGTCGATCAATCTCACCAGAAGCGTACTGTCTTGGGCTTAATCCAATATAAGCTCCAACTGTATAAGATGTTTCAAACCTATGTGGATCATCTATTGCAGCTTTGTATGTCATTGCTACTATAATACCAACTCCTGGAACAGTAGTTAATAATTTACAATCCTCATCTTTTTCGCCTTGTCCCGAAAGTATTTTGTCAAGCTTTCTTATTGATTCTTCCATTGTTTCCAAACTGCAAACTAATGCTTCTATTGAACTCCTACTGATTTCACCCAAATTATTTATTGCCTCTTGTATTCTTAAAGCAAAAGTTTCAAATTTTGATCCTTTACCGAGCTTTATTCCATGTATCTTCAACAACCCTCTTATTGTTCCAATAACCTGCTGTTTGCTACACATTAGCTGTCTTCTGCTTCCAAGCGCTATTTTAATTTGACAAGACTCATCTGATTTTACTAACACTTCTTTGTACAACCCAGCCCTCATCATTTGTGCTATACCCCTCGCATCGTTTTTATCATTCTTATTGATTCTTGCAGACAACGCTGCTGCCATATGCCTTGCATCTACACAAATTACTGGTAATCCAAAACTCCTTAACTCTTTGCACATTGATATTGACAACTGTCCACTTTCTATTCCTATGGATTCGTATTTTTTGCCTTGGCTAAGCAAATACTCTGCTATTGCCTTACTTTCGCTTATAACAACCTCTTCCTTAACAATTTTTCCTTTCTCATCAACGATACTGATGAAAGTTTCTTTGAGTGAGACATCTAATCCGCTATAATATTTCATGACCTACTGTAAAAGTTTAAATTATTTTTGAAGAACTTATTCTACTGAATTCGTTACTTCGTGATAAAATAATGGAGTATGTCTCTCCATCATTCAATCGCAATTACAGTATGTGCCCAATACTACGCTGCCAAAGCTTATTCAAGTCAAGCTGATGTAGGTGACCAGTATCATGATCTTAAAGGGGTTATCTTTATTGCTATTGCTGATTTTATCCTATTTCCTAATAAGCTGGCTTATAAGTCTGATCACGTTACTTTTGATAAGATGACCTTTGAACATGATCTCAAAGACTTTAGTTTCACTTTCATAGAGCTACCAAAGTTTAATAAGACAAAAGAAGATCAATTAGAAAATATTGTTGAAAAATGGATCTATTTTTTTAAGCACGCGGATGAAACGAGCGAAGAGGATCTAAAAAAAAATAATAGGTAGTGATGTAATTATTGGCAGGGCTTATGATGAGTTAAATCAATATAATTGGAGTAAAGAAGAACGTTTTGCATATGATCAAGCTAAGAAACGTACCGATGATTATTTATCTACCCTTGAAGAAAAACTTCATGAAGGCATCCAAATCGGTCATGAAAAAGGCAGAGAAGCAGAGAAAATTGAGGTCGCAAGGAATCTACTTAAAGCAGGAGTTTCTATTGACATTATAACTCAAACTACTGGTCTTTCTGTTGATTATATTGAGAAAATTCAAGAAAAGAAGTTTTAGCCATAACGTTTTTTTATTAAACCCTTTATTCTAGATATTGCAATCCATTCTAATATCTGTACAATGCCTTTTTTATATAAATACTTAATAGGAGGGGTTAATGCCAACACAGAAAGAGCTTCGGGCTACGATGTCCAAAAAATTACAGGAAGCTGTTAAACATCCAGATCCAACAGTTGCTGCCGGGAGAAAGTCAGCTATCAAGAGATGGGTGGGAGTCCTTCAAGATAACTTTATGGAGCACATAAAATACTTTAAAGATGATAAGCTGAGGTTTTTGCATGAAGTGTTCCAAGATGAAGACTGCTGGTCAGGTATAAGATTAAATAATGCTGCTTTAGGTCAAAGGTTTACTGAAGAAAAAATAGGTGAAATAGATAATCCACTTTCAGAATATGATATAGCTTGTAGGTATTGCGTAGTAGATAAAATTCACCATCTCTTTCAAGAGCAGTTTGAATCTTACAAAGGTAGTTTTTCCTCGAATGCAGTTGATGGTTATGGTAACCCTGTAACTGACATATACATAAGAAACTCACTGTTGAACGGTATGAAAAGGGAAGATCCTGTATTAAGTTTCTGGATCGATAGAGAATCTGGGGGATTAAAGCAACCAAGTAACGCGTCAGAAGGTTTTGACAGTGCTGTAAAACTTGAATGGAGCGAAGGGGTAGAGTATTTTTATAATCATTTAAAAGAAGAAGATAAGGAAAAGAAACTTACAGAAGCTATTATTGCTCTTTCTCGTCCTCAATCTGTTGAGAAAGATGCTCCTATTTTAGATTTTTGTATAAATAAGATAGTCGATAAAGATACTCTTTTACAGAAATTGCTGCGGAAAGATAAGGGAGTATATTCCCTTCTTGCTGAATTAATAGAGTCATGTTTTTTTGATACGGTTCATGATTTGGTACAGTGCTGGTGTTATAAAGGCGTTTCAGCAGGAGGAGACTGTTCGGACAAGATATTCTCACAGCGAGACTATGAACTTTTTCTTTATTCACTTTCAAATGTGATGTTGAAAAATCCTGAGTTAAGTGTTCAAGCTAGATCCCTTATTATGGAGATTTGGAAATGTGAACGCTTTACTGAATACAGAGAGACCTCTGTTAATACTTCTAATTATACAGTTCCTATAAAGAGTGTACTTGGGGGATTAATCATTAATTGGAAACGAGAAGATGTTTGTAAGCCCGATAGGGAAATAGAGAAAGAAGAAATATTAGATATAATATCATTTGCTAAAAGTTGCTTTCCTGAAAAGTTTGACCTTTTTAAAGAAGTCATGATAGAAAACCTTAGAATATGTGGTAGGGAAGGAAAGAAGAAAGGTGTAGATTACGGCAAGTTTGCAGAAGAGTTATTTCTTCAGTTAGAGAAGGTAACTTTACCTTCTGTAGGTGATGGTCCTTGGAATAATTTGCGGTCTCAATCTAAGGTATCTTTGCCACTTGATGATGGCCCACAGTCTGAGTTTGAAGCTCCTAGTGTGAGTGGTATTTTTGGGTCTCATAAGAAAAGAAGAATCTAGTCTACTCATTAATGTAAGTGGTTTTTCTGGTCTTAGCAAATAGAGAGGTGCTTTGTGTCTTTAGTAAGAAGTTTAGTGGATGGAGATCTTGATGGTTTTAGACAAGAGTTTGAATCCTTTTTAGATCAATGTCCATCTTTCTTGCATTATGTGAATGCAGGTCGTTTTCTTCCTGTATTCTTTTTTAGTATGTTTGCTACTGCTCATGATGCAGGCATTTTGAATACAGATGAGAAAGTCTATTTTCGTTTTGATAATCATGGTATTGATACAGGTGGTAGAAATAGAAATACAGGAAACCTAAAAGTTGCTGTTTATCGTGACGGACAGCAAGTTGTCAGGTGTTACAGCATTTCTGATCGTCCTAATAGTGATGGGTTGAGGTTCAGTACAAGGGAGAGAGATTCTCTAGTACAAGAAATTATACGGCAAAATCCAAATTTAAGGGAAGAAGACCTAAATTTTGAGCAATACAAAGTATGCATGCATGGAAAGGGTAAGAGTCAGGGAGAGGCGATTGCAACAGTATTCGAGGTGATTCGTGAAAAAGATTCTCAAGGTAGAGATAGATTTGCTAAATATTCAGCGTCTGAGATTAGCCTTCTGAGGCATATAGAACGCAATAGGCTTAGGGGAATTAATGCGCCTGCGCCACGCAGTGTGTTGACAGTTAAGGAAATAGGAAGTATACGACTCAATCAAGATCAGAGAGTACAGCTTGGTCATTTGGTCAATTTTGTGCAAGTTGCACCAGGTCAGCAAGGGATTTTCAATTTTATGGAAGTGCTAGCAAGTAACCAAAGAATAAATGTAGAACGTGGAATAAATGAAGGAATTTTGCCATACATAACTCGAATCTATCGTAATTACCTAGGCAGCCTACAAAATGACATTCAAAATCGCAATCAAAAGTTTGAGAGTCACGGATTTTTCTTAGGTTTGTTAGCAAATTTTAGTCATCTCTACACAATAGATATTGACCTTGACTTGTCTCCTGGAAATTCATATGTTGCTTTTCTTGTACGTCATCAGGCAGAGAGAGAAAACATTCCTATCGTTATTAATGTTACTAGATGGAGGACATCGTCTGATATTGCATTAAACCGCGCTAGAGGTGATGCTAAAAGATTACATGCTTCTTCATTTATATCTATTCATACTGAATCAAGAAATGCTGTTTGTATTGGATTAAATTTTAATCTAAATATAGATCCTTTTAGTGTTGATACAGTAGAGTTTTTAGAGAATAGATTTCCTTTAGTACAAAGATTGTTTGAGTATATAGAAGATGAAGAGGTTGGAGAGAATATTAGAGATTTCTTACTTCAACATCTTCCTGGTGAAATACCAAGGAATGCAGAGAATTATAATAGAATATTTGATTGTATAACTGGTTTTGCTTTTGGGAGTAGTGCTTTTGATAATGGGTATATACCAATACAAAGGAATGGAAAAAGAAGTAGGTTGCAGGCAACAAAACACATATTCAGATATGATGATCCAGATTTAAGAAGATGTTTAACTATGGTCTTTCATGTTCAAGGTTTGCCTATAGTCATACTTGACGTTAGAGCTTACAATGTGCAACAACAAGGAGCAATCAATTTAGAAAATCTTAATATTAATGGAAATAATGTTCATGTATGGGAAGTTTCATGCATACTTAATGACCAATTTGAGCTAGATATTGATCAACCAAATGACCTTGGTTTATATCACGATTACCAAAATGCAAATAATTTTCTTGCTGGTGATCTTATACAAGTGCCTAATGCTGAAAATGTACATAATGCTTTGAATCAAGTTATGAATAATGGCTGGCAAAATAGAGATCAGCATAGAGTATTACTGATGGCTATTTCTAGAGTATTAATGCCAGAGAATATGAACGGTGATGCAATAATAGATGTAGATAGCAATGACAAGTTTAGGTCTATGTTACATGGTGTATTTTATGCTAGTGACGATCCTGATAAAGTGTTTGCTATTTATAAAGTTGGTCAAACATATAGTTTGAAAAGGGGTCAGGAAGAAGAAGGAGAAAGGGTAATACTCACAAGAATTACAGAACAGAGATTAGACCTTTTATTATTAAGACAACCTACAGCAGATACTCATCCGATTGTATATGTATTAGGATTTGCTGATAATGCAGAAGAAGTAGCACAAAAGGAGAATAACGCAAAAGATCGAATAAAAGAACTTATGAACAAGCAAAGGGGATATTTGCCTATTACTCCTGGAAATGAGGTGGTTTTATCTTCTGCTGTATTTAATGCAGGTGCAGGGAGAGTAGAAGGTCTGATATCTATTCCAGAAGGAATAGGAAGAGAAGAGTATGTACATAGACTTGATCGTGGTGGTCGTGACTCAAGACCAGGAATATTAGTGGGACCTGAAAGTGTTATTGATGAAAATCCGCCAGAAGAATTATTATCAGATATAACCAGGAAGAGATTAATAGATTATTTTCAAGGCAATCAAAAACAATCCTCGATTCCATTACTTGACCTAGGTAATAATCGATGGGTTGCGGTTCGTTATCTTGAAGGCAATAAAGAACGGATCATAAGGAGATTAAGGTTTGGTACAGATGAAACACTTACAGCACAAGAAATATTACACCAAATAAACGCTATCCTTCGTAGAAACAACGCTCGTGAAATAGAAGATGTGCATAATCTACTTGCACTAGACTTTGCAACAGAAAATCAAAATTTTCGTTATTGGCTACAAACTCATGACATGTTTTTCGCTGCACGACAATATACTTTCCATGATGATCGATCTAATCCAACTAATGATCGTCATGATTTTGCAATAACTTCAGTAGGAGTTGATGAAAATCAAAATGACCTAACAG
The DNA here is from genome assembly GCF_024804185.1 of Wolbachia endosymbiont of Aedes albopictus. Taxonomy (NCBI): domain Bacteria; kingdom Pseudomonadati; phylum Pseudomonadota; class Alphaproteobacteria; order Rickettsiales; family Anaplasmataceae; genus Wolbachia; species Wolbachia endosymbiont of Aedes albopictus. Next base: position 542,546 of record NZ_CP101657.1, on the reverse strand, counting down.
GTAGGGGCTTATTAAGTAGTCACATAGATAACTTTAAACAAAAAGTAGATTCGGATGAAAAAGATAGATTAATTGCTATTATTAATGTAGGTAATCGTCATTGGGTTACATTAGTTATTGTCCACCAAAATGGAAATTATTATGGGTATTATGCTGATTCACTTGGTCCAGATAGTGGTATTGACAATAATATTCGAGGAGCTTTAAGAGAATGTGATATTAACGATGATAATGTCCATAATGTTTCTGTTCATCAGCAAACAGATGACCATAATTGTGGCATATGGGCATACGAAAACGCTAGGGATATTAACCAAGCTATTGATCAAGCTTTACAGGGAAATAATAACTTTGGAGAAAAAGGTGAAGGTATTATAGGTTATATACATGGTCTTCTTAGTGCAGGCATTGGAAATGACGCTAGACAATCTCAAAGAAATGAACAATACTTTAAAAATCGGAGAAGAAATATTTCACAATTATTCCAAAATGATCCTCTATCTTCTCCTAGGGGTAGATTGATTCAAGATCATCCAGGAATTCAACATGAAATTGATCCATTACTATTACAATTTTTAGAACTCCAATATCCACAGCGTGGAGGTGGGGGAGCATTACAATTAGGCGGAGAAAGAGTGATATCAATTGATTTTGGTCCACAATCTGCATTGGATGAAATTGATGGAGTGAATAGAGTTTATGATTGTAGCAATGGTAGAGGCAGTAGGTAGAGGTAATCGGTGGATGAAAGGAGTGTAACAAAAACCTTATGCGTCAAGTAGAGATTGTAAACAAATTTAAAGAAGTTAAGGTGGGTAACCTGTTTTTTTCTACTTGCAGCAATGTTTCAAAAAGTATATGTGTCGAGTTAGGTAAAGTTGAATGAGGTTCTTAAATGAGCAGCTATTAATTTGGTAGTATATAACATTAATAAATTTAAACGATGCAACCATTTCCAGCAACAAAAACCTATTAGCATGAAAACTGTTCGTCTTGGAGTCAGTTGGTCTACCAAGTGTCTCCTCTCTACCCTGATATTTGTAAGCTATTTTCGCTAAGAGAATCGTGCTTGCGTTATAGCTGGACTTTTTGAATATTCTACTTCTAAATTTTTCTGCAACACCTCTCCCTTCCTCTATTTCTCTTGCTAGCTTTTGAATATTCTTTCTATCTTTATTTGTTAACTCATATATATCACATACTAATGTCAGTTTTGACATTTCCATAATGTTTTCCCCTATTAAGATTTATTGATTTAGTTGTAGTAGTTGAAATACCGCATCCATAACTTTGGTATCTTCTTTAGATCAGCTATGTGTTGCCGTCTAGAATATTTTTCTTGTATCCAGCTTATCTCTTACATTAGTTTATTCAAACAGCATTAGCATGACTTGCCTTTTTTTGGATGTAGAAATTTTCTAGGAATTGTCTTTTTGAATTCTATGGTATTTTGTTTAACATTCAAGCACGGGTCTCTTGCTGTTTAATCTGCACAGATGAAGATAACTGAATACCTTCACTATCATGATAAGAGAACTGGCGGAGTTTGTCAAGTAAGTTTTTTCGCCTATTCCCAATAAAAGTTCGTTATTGGTTATGCAGGAACTGTCGTAAAAGGAAGTTTTCTTGTGCATGTGAAACTTTTTTTTCCAACACAATGGATCTTCTGAAAAGTTTTCGAGTATATTGTATTTTTAATTTGTAAAATAAGATTTTTTCCTTTTTGCATGTTTCACCTAAAAAGGATACATTTTAGACTTCTTTGTTGAAATAAAACAGAAACAAAAGTGCTGTTTATTGCAGCTTTTGGGTAATTTAATGCGAAAAAATTTAGAGAGAAATTTTACACACAACCGCAGACATTTTTCCTTAAGTTGATGCCATTGAGTACCTTAATTAGAAGTCTAGCTTTAACTTTAAATGGACTACTCAACCGTGACAGACTTAGCTAAATTTCTTGGACAATCGGCATCTAATCCTTTTTTTGCTGCAGTAAAGTAAGCAAGGAATTGCATAGCAACACTGTAGATGATTGGAGAGATAAAATTATCAGTGTCTGGAAGTTGCATCACATCTGCGCAAACTCCCCTTAGGAATGGCGCTCCTTGCTTATCGCTGAAGGCAATTACTTTGCCTTTTCTTGCAATAACCTCTTGTATATTAGATAGCGTTTTAAAGAATAAACTATCATAAGGGATAATTGCTATAACAAGCACAGTAGAATCTATTAAAGCAATAGAACCATGCTTCGTTTCTCCTGCTGCAATACCAATGGTATTAATGTATGAAAGCTCTTTTATCTTTAATGCGCCTTCCATTGCAACTCCGTATGAACTTCCTCTGCCGATTAAAATAACGTTATTGTGTTCTAATATGCTGCCTGATATATGTTGTATTTTCATCACATTCAAAACTTGCTCAACATACTCGGGAATAGAATTGATAGCACTGCTTAGCTGCTTTATTTTCTCTCCACCCAGTATACCTTTTATTTTTCCAAGCTCCACGGCAAAGCATGCTAAAGTTGCAAGTTGCGCAGAAAAGGTTTTTGTTGAGGCAACACCAATTTCTGGCCCAGCAAGAGTATGTAACACAATATCTGAGATCTTTTCGATACTGCTGTTAAATGTGTTAGTTATACTAATGATTGTTTGCTTCTGTGATTTCGCATAACGCAGCGCTTCTATGGTATCTGCAGTTTCGCCAGATTGAGAAATGAATAACCCAATGCTGCCTTCTTCTAGCTTGACGTTGCTATACCTAAATTCTGATGAGATTTCTAGATATACTCGAACTTGAGCGACACTTTCCAGCCAATACTTTGCTATTAGCCCAGCAAAATAAGATGACCCACATCCAACTATAGTAATGTAACTCAGCTCAGAAAACAGTTTTTTGTTGACCTCTTTATATTGCTTGTAAAATTGATTTATTGTTTTGTTTAATGCACGCGGTTGCTCAAAAATCTCTTTTAACATGAAGCTAGGATACCCATTTTTGCTAATTAGAAAATCACTTGGACTACTATTTTCTATACTGCGTTTAACTTGTGTACCATTGTTGTATATACTAACTCCACTAGATTTTATCACTGCAATGTCACCATCTTCCAAATACGATATTCTTTCCACAAATGCACTTAAAGCATTAGAGTCAGATGCAGCAAACACTGTGTTACAGTTATAGCCTATTGCTAAAGGCAAATTTCTCTTCGCAACAAATAAGGCATCTGGATATTCTGCAAATAATAAGACCAAGGCAAATGAGCCATGTAAGTTGTTTAAACACTTAAATAGAGAATCAACTGGCGACAATCCTTCATCAAGATATAAGGTTAGCATATTTGGTATAATCTCTGTGTCAGTATCAGTATGGAATAACATTCCCCTTTCTTCTAGACCCTTTTTTAGCAGATTGTAATTCTCAATTATGCCGTTATGAGCAACAACAACATTATTTGTATGAATGGGATGAGCATTTTTAAGGCCTGGAACTCCATGTGTAGCCCAGCGAGTATGTGCTATACCAACTGTACTGTGAGACATCTTGCTTTCATCAACAACTTCATACAATCTTTTAACTTTACCTTCTGATTTTTTGACTTCTATCTCGCCTTCGTTATTTATGATTGCTATACCTGAGGAATCATATCCCCTATATTCCAATTTTTGCAACCCAGTTAGTAAAGTTGGTATTACTGAATCACCGCTACTTACTACACCAAATATTCCGCACACAAATGGATCACCAAATGAACTTTCTTTTAAAGTTATGCAGCATTTTTGCCTTTATCATCTTTTCCCTTTTTACTTTCCTCTGGTGGTTGATTTTTATTCTTTTTATCACTCTTTTCGATTTTGCCTTTTTCAATTGGTTTAGCTGCCACTTTTTGAGTTTCTTTGTTTAAAACTTCAGATATAGCGGACTTTAGGACTTTCACCTCAACTTTTGGTGCTATTTCTATTATAAATTGTGCATTTGCCTCATCAACTTTATTAACTTCACCTATTATCCCGCCAGAAGTAATGACTGTATCACCACGTTTTATTTGATCTATCATCTTTCTATGTTCTTTTAGTTTTTTTTGTTGTGGGCGAATAATGAGAAAATAAATTACTGCAGATATTAAAATCAATGGAATAAAACTAGCAAAAGATGCGCCGATACTTGATACATTGCTAGTTGCATCTGCTGCAAAAACTTCAGAAATGAGCATATTTAATCCTAATTGTTAATGATAAAAAAAATCTATTTATAATTACAATACCATGCTATGTCAAGTCTGGTGAAAACGTTTCTAAATACCGACAATAATATTGCGGATTTTAGATTATTCTAAAATCAGTATGGCGGGAGTGATGAGACTTGAACTCACGACCTCATGCGTGACAGGCATGCGCTCTAACCAACTGAGCTACACCCCCCTAATTTCTTTTTAGCGCTTTCGGGCTTCGACTTTAAAGCTAATAAACATGTTGCCCTTTGTCAATATTTTTTCTTTGCGCTTTGCTGTCTTTTCTATTACTATGTAAATAATTTAATTTCACACATGGCTTGTACAAGTAGTCCCATTAGGGTTATGCCATGGAAGATAAACTATTTGGAGGAATGATATATGACAAATTTGCCTGAAGTCACTGTGCGTGATTTAGCCGAATCTGGTGTACATTTTGGTCACAAAATTAGTCGCTGGAACGCAAAAATGGCTCCATACATATATGGAGTGCATCAAGAAAATCGTATACATATAATTGACTTGCGAAAAACATTACCATTGCTACAGGTGGCCATGAAGGCTTTATATGACGTTGCATCTCAAGGTGGTCGCATTCTATTTGTTGGTACAAAGTTTCAAGCTTTTGATATTATTGCAAGTGAAGCGATTCGTTGTGGTCAATATTACGTGAATCATCGATGGCTTGGTGGTATGCTTACTAACTGGGGCACTGTTTCTTCTTCGATAAAAACCTTGATGCAATATGAGAAAATATTAAATGACGAGGATAGCATTTTAACAAAGAAAGAATTGGGAAACATTGAAAAGAAAAAGCAAAAGCTTGATAAGGCGCTTGGTGGTATTAGAGAAATGGGAGCAATTCCTGATATCTTATTCATCATTGATACTAATAAAGAGCATATTGCGGTTAAGGAGGCTAAAAAGTTAGGAATTCCAATAGTTGCAATACTTGATACTAATTCTGATCCAGATGATATTACTTATCTAATACCTGGAAATGATGACTCAAGAAAATCAATAGAGCTCTATTGTAAATTAGCTACCGACTCTATATTAGCTGGAATAGAGTCTAGTCTAGCAAGATCTGGAGTTAAGATTGATAACATAAAAGGTGATGAGTTTATTCAAGAAAAAGAAGATGGTATTGTGCAAACTAAAAGGAAACGTAGTAAAGTTTACAAAGAAGAAGAAAGGGAGGTAGTAACAAATGAAGATGAATCCAGATAATATAAGGGAATTACGTGATAGGACAGGGCTTGGCTTAAGTGACTGTAAAAAAGCATTAGAAGAATGTGATGGTGACATCAAGAAAGCCGTTGATAAGTTGCGTACAATAGGTCTTGCTAAAGCTGACAAAAAATCTGATAGAGTAGCTTCAGATGGGCTCTTTGCTATGTGTTTGACTGAAAATTATGGTGTATTGGTTGAACTCAATTGCGAAACCGACTTTGTTGCAAGGAATAAGAAATTTATAGAGTTAGTTTCAAATTTAGCATCAATTGCTCATCAAGAACGCTGCACTAGCGTTGATGAGTTAAAAAATGCCAAGTATGAAAGCATTGGCACAGTGCAGGAAGCTATTATGAATGTTACATCAGTTCTTGGTGAAAAGTTAGAGTTGAGCAAGCTTTGTTACCTAGAGGCTAAGGATGGAGTTATTGCTGGTTATGTACACGGTGATGTACGTGGTTTAGGTAAAACTGGCGCTTTAGTTGTATTGCAATCACCCGGTAATAAGGCAAAGTTACAGGAAATTGGAAAACAAATAGCGATGCACATAGTTGCTATGAAGCCTGAAGCTTTGTCTATAGATGATTTAGATCAAATGAAGTTGAAAAATGAACGTTCTATAATTGAAGAGCAAGTAAGGAGCTTAAATAAACCTGAAGAAGTAGCAAAAAAAATAGTAGATGGACGAATGGCTAAGTACTATGAAGAAGTTGTTTTACTAGAACAAAAATTCATAAAAGATGATAAAATGAAGGTTTCTGATTTTATAAAATCAAGCGGGGTGAGTGCTATTAAATTATCTGATTACAAGTTACTTGTTTTGGGCAGTGCAAACTAAATGGTAAGAAATGTCTTCCTTAGTAGATAAAGTAAAATACTCTAGAGTGTTATTGAAGATCTCTGGTGAAGCTTTGATGGGGTCACAGTCTTTTGGCCATGATATGGGAACAATAAGCCAATTATGCAAAGATATAGCTGATGTTAACAGGCTTGGAGTTCAGGTATGTATTGTTGTTGGTGGTGGTAATATCTTTCGTGGCGCATCTGCATCTTTAAGTGGCTGTGAAAGAGCAAGCAGTGATTATATTGGAATGCTTGCAACTATAATCAATGCTTTAATTTTACAAAACTTTTTAGAAAAAAATTTAGTAGCTTCTAGGGTATTATCTGCAATACCCATGGCCACTGTATGTGAACCTTACATAAGAAGGAAAGCTATTCGTCATTTAGAAAAAGGTAGAGTGGTAATTTTTGCAGCAGGCACAGGCAACCCATTTTTTACTACAGATACAGCTGCAGCCTTACGTGCTGTTGAAATGAATTGTGATGTTATTCTAAAGGGTACACAAGTAAATGGTGTATACTCTGCTGATCCGAAAAAAAACGAGGATGCTGTAATGTATGATAGGCTTTCTTACACGGATTTATTGACTCGTGATTTAAAAGTTATGGATGCATCAGCAATTTCACTTGCTCGTGAGAATTCTATTCCAATTATAGTTTTTTCTTTGAAGGGAGAAAAAATAGTCAATATTATTAAGGGTCAAGGTACTTGTACTATAGTTTCAGATTGTAAACAGTAGGTAATTTATGTTAAATGAAATAAAAGCTAAAACAAAAGAAAGAATGCTAAAAACTATTCAGTCCTTTCATGATGATATTAAAGGCGTACGCACTGGTAGAGCTAGCGCATCGTTGCTTGATGGTATAGTTGTAAATATCTATGGTGGACATCAAAAGTTAAATCAGGTTGCAGGCGTTTCAGTTATAGATAACAAAACCCTATCAATTAAAGTTTGGGATATTAATGTTGTAGGTGAAGTGAAAAATGCTATATTAAATGCCAACTTGAATTTAAATCCTATTGTTGAGGGCAATACCATACGTATAGCTCTTCCGGACTTAACACAAGAAACCCGTGAAAAATTAGTAAAATTATTGCATCAGTTTTCTGAAAATGCGCGGATTGCCATCAGAAATATACGCAGAGATGTTATGGAAGAAATAGAGAAAATGAAAGGAAATAAGGAGATCTCAGAAGATGATTTTCATGGTGCTAAGAAGGAAATACAAAATATTACTGATGATAATATAAAAAAGATTGATGGTGAATTGTCCATCAAAGAAAAGGATATACTGCATCACTAAGGTAATATGAAAGAAACCTTCTGTAGTGAAAAAGAAAAAATTACATGCAAGGGTGCCATGGAGGTAGCAGGCACACAACCGTACGAACGTTGCAATATTGCACAGTATTGTACAGTAAATTATGTCATTCCAGTGCCCTCTTTTTTGTCATCCCAGTGCCTTTTTTCCCTGTCATCCCAGTGCGTGACACTGGGATCCATCTTATTTTCATCATGGACATTATATGCTCTAAGAATCTGTTATCCATTTCCCTCTTTCCTGTCATCCCAGTGCGTGACACTGGGATCTACCTTATTTTCATCATGGACATTATATGCCCCAAGAATCTGTTATCCATTTCCCTTTTTCCTGTCATCCCAGTGCGTGACACTGGGATCTACCTTATTTTCATCATGGACATTATATGCCCCAAGAATCTGTTGTTCATTGCATAATTTGCAAATATTTTTATACTTAGATCCCAGTGTCACGCACTGGGATGACAGGAAAAAGGGCTACTGGGATGACACCTTTCAAGTGTCCCAAATCACAATGTTTGTACAGTTATATGTCAAGTGCTGGAATGATATCGAGTAGTTTAGGTGAACTTTAAATGTTGAATCAAGAATCTTTACCGAAACATTTAGCAATTATTATGGATGGTAATGGTAGATGGGCGAACAATCAAGGAAAGGTAAAAATTGATGGTTATAAAAAGGGCAGTGAAGTTGCATATGATATTGCCAAGTATTGTACAGACCTAACCATACCCTACTTAACTTTGTATGCATTCTCTATGGAGAATTGGCTTAGACCCAAAAACGAAACTGACTGTCTATTTGATTTATTTTACTCTGTTTTAACTAATGAAGATAAAGTCAATTTCATTTGTAACTGTAACATTAAGTTGAATTTTATTGGCAATTTAAGTCTGTTATCCAGTAAAATATTGGATCAAATTAAAAAAGCAGAAGAAATGACACATAAGAACGATGGTTTATTACTCACCGTGGCAGTCAGTTACGGAGCAAAGCAAGAAATTACACAAGCTATAAGCAATATTATAAAAGAAAATATTGTTTATGTATCGGAAGAGGAATTTGAAAAATTTCTATATACTAAAGATCTGCCAAAATTGGATTTATTAATTCGCACTGGCGGCGAAAAAAGGTTAAGCAACTTTTTATTATGGCAAGCAGCTTATGCTGAATTATATTTTTGTGATACTTTATGGCCTGATTTTTCTTGTCAAGATTTGAGCAAAGCATTAGAAGATTATATAAAAAGAGAGAAAAAATATGGTAGATAATAATTTTATAATTAGAATGTTGTCCTCAATAGTAATATTATTCATATTTTCCTTTGCTACATATTTCAGTGATTTATCGTTTTACCTATTGATTTTTTCAATAGCAGTTTTATCTTCTTTTGAATGGTATAATCTAACCCAAGGAAACAAAATTTTATACGTTTTCGCATTATTATTGATTGCACTACCAAACGCCTCATTAATATATTTATATAACCTACCACAGGGAAAATACGCATTAGTATGGTTCGTCTTAACCATTTGGGGAATTGACATTACTGCCTACCTATTTGGTAAGAATTTTGGTAGAGCTAAAATTTGCCCAATTCTTAGCCCTGGAAAAACTTGGACAGGACTTCTTGGTGCGATTTTAGCTGGAGTAGTGTGCACAATTTTTGGATCAATATTTTTTGGTTTATTTTCAATTCTTTATTCTCCAATCATTGGCCTTGCAATCGCTATTCTAGCGCAACTTGGCGATTTTACTGAGTCGCTTGTTAAAAGAGCTTACGGTGTTAAAGATAGTGGAAGTATGATACCTGGCCATGGAGGAGTGCTCGATCGTATGGATAGTTTCATCTTTACTGCCCCTCTTATTGCTATTTACATAAGCTAAGTCTGCAGAAGTGCCATTAGAGTTCATCCCTAGTCAGCTCCCCAACCGCTTCTACAGTACAGTCATGGACAAACCTCTTTTCACAATAAGGGCAGGCTATTTCCTCTTCTTCTCCCATATCTAAATATATTAATGGATGGCCAGAACCCTCATCATTCTCATCACCATGACAACAAACTTTTCTATTATTCACCCTCACTTTTGACATGCTACTCATTTAGCTTATAACATTTTATATATTGAGTATACCCATTTATAAATAAAAAACAACAAGCACTATTCTTCATTTTTTATCCTATTCAAGTTAATCAATTCGTTTTGAACGCCTTTTGATACAAATTTGCTAACATCTTCTCCTAATCTTGCTATTTCCTTTACAAAACTTGATGAGATAAATTGAGTATCTTCAGAAGCAGGAAGAAATATGGTTTCGATTTCAGGAAGAAGTTTATAATTTACCCAACTCATTTGAAACTCGTAATCAAAATCCGATACTGCTCTTAATCCTCTAATAATAATAGAAGCATTCTGCTCTTTAGCAAACTTCACTAGCAACCCATTAAAAGATATAACATCTGCATCAATTCCTAGCCCTTTGATTTCACTTTCAGCCATGCTTGTGCGTAGCTTTGTGTCAAAGGCAATACGCTTATTAACGTTTTCCGCAACTCCTATTATTAATTTATCGACTAGTTTACACGCTCTTTTTATTATGTCAATATGCCCAAAAGTTATAGGGTCAAATGTGCCAGGGTAGATTCCTATTTTGTTATTAATGTTCATCCTTTATTTTTATATAAACTACTTTAAAAACTTTTAATAGACATAATAACATTTTTTATCTAAAAATGAAAGTATACAGTTGGCCTGATAGCTCAGTTGGTAGAGCAAAGGACTGAAAATCCTTGTGTCGCTGGTTCGATCCCTGCTCAGGCCACTTCTCTTTCTTACCAAACTTACCTTTTTATTGCAAAATGTTCTGTAATATGTTATGATATTGATATAAGTGTTGAGAGGTTAAACTATATGTATAAATGTTATAGTAAAATATTTAATATCATATTAATTATAGTTCTATTATTAAGCAATATTACTTATGCTAGCGTTAGTGAAAGACCAGCATCTCAACATGTAACCAGAAAAGAAGAACCAGCATTAACTATCTTGACGGCAGAAAATAGAGTAAATGATGACATAGTTGTTGGTTTGTTGAAAACGGAAGAAGAGACATACCCGCATGAGCTTGGGCTATCTCAAAATGTCTACGAGATGTTTAATAATTTTAGAGTTAAAATTGTACTAATTGATTATAATAAAATAATTAGCCTTAAAAAAATTCAGACAGAGTCACTTAATCTCGCAAAACAAGATGAAACATTGGCAAAGAAGTTAACATTAGACCGAATAAAAGTTGAAGTTGCACAATTCATTAAAGAGCACAAAATAAATAGAATATTCATTCCAGGAAATTACTATAATTTACACTCCGAACCTTTTCCTCCTACTCCTTGTTGCCAGCTTGTTACTGAAGCAATTGTAAAAATAATTGATGATAACCCTGCAATTCATTTACTTGGCATATGTGGTGGTTTGCAAGGCATAATGAATGCAAAGGGAATTGAAGTAGTGAGTGTGGCAAATCTTGTGAGTGATGAAGAAAAGCAAAGATCTCATTTAAAATCAGCACCTAACCCACAGAAAGAGGATGTACCTCTCCAGCAGATAAAGATCGTTCCAAACAGTCGTTTAGCGGAATTAGTAGCTAAATTCTTAATACCTAATGAAAATGGATGGTTTTCAACATATTTTCCAGATGCTCATTCGGGAGCAGTGAGTAATACGCCAGAAAATAGAAGAAAATTGGAGTTACTTGGATATAAAGTTGCAGCATTTTCCAGCGATGGGGTAATAGAGGCTATTGAAGATAAGCATGGTAATATCTACTTTCAAAGTCATCCAGAAGCCCTTGTTGTAAAATCAGATAAAAACCTCTATTTATCAAATCACAAGGAACGTCAAGTGTCTACACTAGTTGCTATAGCGATTATAAATGATTTTCTTTATCGTGCTTAATGCCTATAGCTTTAGGCTTACCGACGATTTGAAAAACGACAAATTCATCATGTATCCGTTCAGGATAGCGGCAAGACCATAGAGTAAATGTGAGCTTACAATAAATGGTGTCATCCCAGTGCTTGACACTGGGATCCAGTTTTCCATATAACCTCATCGAAAACGTTGTATTTTAACGTAAAACATCTATTTTTATGCTTACCAACTTAATAAAATTCCTGGATCCCAGTGTCTGGGCACTGCCGTCATAAAGGAACCAGTGTCAGCTACTTGGATGACAGGAGAATGACACCCTCCTAGTAGGCCCAAATTGCAATGTTCGTACAGTTGTGGATACTGCGGCGGTATGACTTGCATTAGCTATAAAATAGTAGTTCCCATAGCATGTCGAATGAAGCTTTTTTTGAGAAAATTTGAATTTTCAACTGCAATCAAGCCAAGATTTCTTAGTGCTTTAGCGCAGAATATTCTGTTGGAGAACATCCTATTTAATCCATCAGTTGCAAGCGCCATTGTAAAATTATCAAAGTATCTGTTACGTGAAATTTTCTTTAATAAATAACTACTGCCAACATCAATACCAGATGCTTTTGCAGCAACTGTGTGCTTTATAACACTTTCTACATCTCTAATTCCAAGATTAAGCCCTTGACCTGCAACTGGATGAATTGAATGTGCTGCATCTCCGATAAGCAAAACTCTACCCTTATATAACTTTTTTGCGAAAGCAAAACTTAAAGGATAAAATTTTCTTTTACCCTCTAATTTTATCTTTCCTAAATAAGAACCAAATCTTTTTTTGAGTTCCACAATAAATTCCTCTTCAGATAGGTTCATTAGCATTTTTGAAATTCCAGATTTTTCTGTCCAAACTATCGAAGAAGTATAGCCATCCTTCATCGGTAGAATTGCAAATGGACCGCCAGGAAAAAAACGCTCTACAGCTAAGTTTTGGTGATACAGTTCATGCTTTACATTAAATACTATGCTACTTTGTTTATAATCAAATTTCACTATCGGTATAGAAAATAACTCTGGTAGCTTAGAGTTCTTGCCTTCAGCGCAGATAAGTAGCGATGATATTAATTCCTGGTTATTATCAAGAATAACTTCCACATATCCTGAATCACAAGCAATTGTTTTATAGGAATGTGGAGAGTATATATTTAGTTTATTCAAAAAATTATTGTTGATTGCATTCCATATAGTGGCATTGTTAATAACATAACCCATTGGTTCTTCATCAACCATTTTATGATTGTAATGCACAGTAACCGCATCTAATATGCATATATCAAGTATTGGCTCAGCTTCGCTTTCTATAAACTGCCAAATCCCTAATTTTTCCAATATTTTTTTCGAGCCTTGAGAAATAGCAAACGCTCGATTGTCATCTACTACACGTGGTAGACTATTTTTTTCAATTACAGCTACAGACACAGAGTCACAACTGAGGCCAATGGCAGTAATAAGACCAAGTAACCCACCACCTGAAATGATTACATCATAATTCATTTTATTTATCTAAAATTATATTCTATCTATTTTAAAAATAGTTTAAACAAACTTTATATATAAATTAAATTTTTTAGATCCCAGTGTCAGCTACTTGGATGACATCTAAAGACACTCCACCTTGTCATTCCAGCACGTAACGAACAACTGTACGAACATTTTGCGAAGGCAGTGTGTTAAATGCTATGGCCGGTTTTGCCTCAAACACAAAGGCAGTACTTGACACTGGGATCCATTCTTCTTTTTTTCTGGATTCCAGCGTCACGCGCTGGAATGACAAAAGCTGCTAATTTTTCATGTAAGTAATGGTTATGCAAGCAGTCTATTTTGTAACTAACAAAAGAGGACTTTGATTCGCATGTTTCTCACGCTTATTCTATTGTTTAACTATACTTTGAGCAATGTCTTCATAAATCTTTGTCAAATCTTCACTTAGCATTAAAGGATTTCCACAATCAGAAGCATGGCATATTTGTGGATCTAAAGGAATCCTACCTAAGAGTTTGATTCCTAGCTCTTCAGACATTTTTTTTGCACCGTCTTTTCCAAATATATATATTTTTGAGTTATTTTGAGTAAAATAGCTCATGTTTTCCACAATGCCAATAATCGGTATACTGAGCTTTATAAACATATCGTAAATTTTGCGTGCATCAATCAAGGCAAGCTCCTGTGGAGTTGAAACCATTATCGCCCCGGTTAAGTTAAAATTTTCCATAAGACTTAAATGCACATCGCCAGTTCCAGGTGGTGTATCAACTATCAAATACTCTATATCGGACCATTTTGTTCCCATGAGCAGATTATAAAGTGCTTTTGTGATCATAGGGCCACGCCATATCGCTGCACGATCTTTATCAATAAAATAGCCGATTGAAATAGTATGCAGGCCATACTTTTCTATAGGCATTGCTTTCCCATCCCGTATTTCTGGCTTTAATTTTTCAGTGCTAAGGATTTTAGGAATTGAAGGCCCATATATATCTGCATCAACTAATGCAACTTTATGTTTCAACTTTGCTAATGAGAGAGCAAGATTTAGCGCAACTGTGGACTTGCCCACACCGCCTTTACCAGAGGCCACAATGATTATATTTTTCACTCCTTCGATATGTAATTTAGCTTTTTGTTGCCCAGTTTGTTTTTGACAAGTAGCAACCACGATCACTTTTGTCACCCCTGGTATAGCTTTAACAGCCTGCTCACAATTTCTTCTTAATTCTTCGTTTGCTTGCGTGTTACCAGCAACTTCAAGCGCAAAACCAATGTCCCCGCCTTCAATAATGATTGAGGATATTATGCCAAGAGCGATCACATCTTTACCGCTTTTTTGCTCTATGACTTTTTTTAAGTTCTCTCTTACAATTTCTTCGTTGATCATTAGACCTCTTACATAGCAGATCCCAGTGCGGAACATTTGTTTCAGAAACAGTATGTTAAATGTTATAGCAGGTTTTGCCTAGAACACAAGCCAAGTACTGTTTCACTTTATAACAGTGTCATCCGAGTAGCCCCTTTTTTGTCATCCCAGTGCCTATTTCTTTGTCATCCGAGTAGCCCTACGTCATACCGCCGCGGTATCTCTTAACATAGATCCCGCTGCGGGATGACGAATTGCTTAACCGTCATACCGCGATTCATTCGCGGTATCTCATCCGCTAACACATAGCGGAATGACGAATTACTTAACCGTCATGCCGTCACGGTATCTCATCCGCTAACAAGAGATCCCGCTGCGGGATGACGAATTGCTTAACCGTTATACCGCCATGAACCGTCATACCGCCGCGGTATCTCTTAGCCGCTAACAAGCAGCAGACCGTCATATCAACTATGTTTTTTTTAAATTTTTTGAATTTAGTTTTATTACAACTCTTGTTTATAATTTTGTATTTTTATTCAATTAGAAAATGCATTTTTGACAATAAACACCCTAATTTATCATAGAAAAATTTTATATCAAACAACAGTTACTGCTTAGATTTTATGGTTAACGAATATGTGCTTTAAGTGTGTGTGGACGCACATATTCGTTAACTTATTTTCTATGCAGATTTTTTAATTCACATTAACTGCTTCTTTAAGCCTGGCATTAGCAATAACCATAATTTTACGCATTAGAGCTTACCATCTTCTTCTTACCACTTTCAATGAGCTTGGAATAAAAGGCACCAAGTGCAGATTTGGACTTTGCAGCAGCCATTGCAGCCGTAAAAAGCTTAGTACGAACATTGCTTCTACCGCCTGTTATTCTTCGATAACCAATAGCTTTTCCACTTTCTTTTGGATGCGGTGCAACTCCAGCAAGACTTGCTACTTCTTTTCTGTTTAAGTAGCCAAGCTCCGGCATCAGACACACAAAATCTTGTGATAACTTTGGACCTATTCCTGGCACTGTTCTCAGAATTTTTTGGCGCTTCTGTAACTCTAGATTTTTATCAATGATTTTTTGTATGGCATTATTGAGCTTATTTATCTGACTGTTAAAAAAGTCAATGGTTTTTTGGCAACTTTTTTTTGTGTAGTCATTTTCAGGTGCTTCCAACCTACATTTCTCTTGGGCTCTCATTTGTGTAAGGTCATCACGACGTTGACAAAGTGCAATCAAAGTTGATTGTTCTTTAGAAGTAGGGAGAAAGAGTTCTATGGCGCATACTGAGCAAGAGCCATTGCATCTGATTTATCAGACTTTGCTAAAGTTCCGTGAGACAAGATAAAGCTTTTTACTTTACGGGTATTAGCTCGATGTACAGCGATATTCTTGTCAATAAGAAAATGCGATAAACCAAGCTCATATTTTCCTGTATTTTCTAAAGTTACTAAAGAATTAGGTAAGATACCTGAAAACTTTTTAAACAATTGTTGCCAACCAGAAGCATTATTATCAAATTCGACAACACTCTTCTGTGTGTGAACCGCAACAACATTTTTAAATTTTCCGATGTCAATACCAATAAAGTTTTGATAAGATGTAACCATATTAACAACCTCGATAGTTTATTGATTTAAGATTGTAAACGGGTGCATACATATGTCCCATGCAACTATTCAAACGTATCGAGGGATAGGGCTAGTGTACCTTGATATAGACGGTTGTTATAACACCAACGCCGCGCACACGCCCGTGATAGCTCTATTCCTATAGTGAGTAGAGTTATCTTCCCTCTTGTTTCTTTTATAACATATTTTTAACTTACAACCGCCGCGGCGCATAAGTGTTGAAAGTGCTATAAGTGGCATTATATAAAGTGGTTAACGGCATAAATTTCAATGGTAAATTAAAAAAGCGCCTTTTTGCCTGTGGTTAGAAGGTTTAAGCGAATTTTCGACGTGGTTTATCTGCTTTCCCAACAACGAAGGTTGATATCAAGAGGAGATTTACATACCATTAATTTAATCACCTTGTGTGATTGCACTTTCAACACTTATGGGCTTTAGCGTTTGTACCACCTGGGCAAAAGCGGATAATAAATTCTATTTACTTGATGTATATCGTGCAAAGCTTGAGTATCCAAAACTTAAAGAACAAGTTCTGTCACTAGCTGCAAGGTGGAAGCCACATGCAATTTTAATCGAAGCAAAAACGAGTGGTCAGCAATTGATTCAAGAGCTAAAGACAAATAGTGACCTACCTGTTGTCGAGATAGTACCACATAGCGGTAAACTTGCTCGATTCTACCAAATTGTTCCAATAATAGAGTCTGGTAAGGTTTTTCTGCCGCACCAAGCAGTATGGCTCAGCGATTTTGAGTATGAGGTTTTAATGTTTCCGGAAGCTCGCCACGACGACCAAGTGGATAGTACCGTGCAATATTTGCAGTGGGTGAGAAAGACTAACACCAACGCCTTCAGAATCAGGGGTTTTACCCCCGATTCTGTTTGAGGTAGTTATGGTGAAGTAAGGGAAACCAATCCCAGCATCACGCGCTGGGATTATAAAGGTCAAGTAAAGGGAATTCTTACTTACTATAGCTATAACACTGAAGTTTACAATCAGAACAAACCACTTGGCCACGTGGAACTGACTTCAGCTTATCAGTTGAAACTTGATTTGAGCAGAATATACATTTTATTGTGTTGCTTGGAGTAAGTGAGTTATCAACAGTAATTCTATCATCAAAAACAAAACACTCACCTTCCCAATTACCATTTTTATTATAAGTTTTTTCAAGGTAAGAAAGAATGCCACCTTTCAGGTGGTACACATCGTTAAATCCAAGATTTTTCATGTACGCTGTTGATTTTTCACATCTAATCCCACCAGTACAGTACATAGCTACTTTCAGGTTTTTACTCTCAGAGAAAGACTTTGCCCACTCAGGAAAATCGCGAAAACGCTGAGTATGTGGATTGATTGCATTTTTAAACTTGCCTAATTTCACTTCATACTCATTTCGTGTATCTATTACTAAAACGTCAGGTTGAGAAGTAAAATCATCCCAACGCTCTGGATCAACATATTTACCCTTAAGGGAAATATCAAGATTGCCTACACCAAGATTCACGATCTCTCTTTTTAATTTTACCTTCATCTTGCTAAAAGGTTGATATTCTGCTGCACTCTCTTTCCATGTAAGGTCCCTTAGCCTATAATCAGAACGTAGAAAATCGAATATTTTATCAATCGCGTTTCTTTCACCAGATACGGTTGCATTAATACCCTCTTCTGCAAGGAGTATAGTACCCTTTAATTCAATGTTATCGCATGCGGTTTTTATTTCGTCTTTCATGTCATAATAATTAGAGAGTTCCACAAAGTGATAGAAAGTTGCAATGACGAAGCTCATGATTATTCACTTATCAACTAAAAACATGATATACAAAATTATAAAGGTATTCAATATTACGGCTGTTAATTACTGGATATCTTCAGTTTTTACATATAACATTTTAATACCAAATATAGATCCAAATTAATGTTTTTGAGAGTATTTAAAAATATATTCTTATTTTTAGTAAGTATATTATTCGTCTGTCCTATACTATCGTTAATATCGATTCTATTTACAGAATCAGCAAATTCTGGATGGGTAATCAGTACACTTTTCCCTGAATATATACTGAGTACGCTAATTTTGATGATAGGAGTAGGGGGGATATCCTTCATATTTGGAGTGATTCCAGCATGGCTCACCACATTTTTTTCATTTCCTGGAAGTAAAATTTTTGAGATTGCTTTGTTCTTTCCGGTATCGATTCCTGGATATATAGTAGCGTTCGTCTATGTAAATACACTAGAATTTTCAGGTCCGGTGCAGAGCTCATTAAGAGACATTTTAGAGTGGAGCAAAGGTGACTATTGGTTTCCTGAAATAAAATCCCTAGGTGGTGGAATATTAGTAATGGGATTTAGTTTGTATCCATACGTTTATATGTTAGTCCGCTCAAGTTTAAAGAATGTTAGTAACTCAGTCACTATTGCATCAACACTTGGGTTCTCCTCATTGAAGAGCCTGTTTTCTGTCATCATACCTTCCATACGTCCATCAATTATAGCTGGGTTGTCCTTGGTACTAATGGAGGTAATTACGGATTTCGGCACACCACAGTTTCTTGCTATCGATACTTTTACGACAGGAATATATCGCACCTGGTTTTTACTGCATGATAAGTATTCAACTACTGTTTTAGCAGTTGTAGAATTGATTTTCGTTGCAACACTAATAGCTATCGAAAAGAAACTACAAAAAAAAGGAATATCTTACTCTTCAATCAACACTAATGCAGATTATCACAACAAACGGAGTGTAAGTGGTGCTGTACCGTTAATTTGCACTTATGTTATGTGTGCATTACCAATATTGATAGGTTTTATTTTGCCAATGATTCCACTCATGTATTGGAGCATAGAGAAGGGGTTTTTCATATATGAAGCAAGGTTCTATAATATAATAGCAAATAGTGTTGGCTTATCATTTATCACCGCATTAATCTCAATTAGCATTGCAATAATGATTGGATATACGGCGCGTAAAAATAAGGTGATCAATAATGTAGCACGTCTCATTTCTTTAGGCTACGCAATTCCAAATGCAATTATTGCAATTAGTATAATAATATTTTTAAGCAGAATATCTTCTTTCATTACTCAATATATTGTGGAAATTAGCTTAGTAGGAACTATTGGCGCATTAGTTTACTCATATTTATTTCGTTTTTTTGCTATATCTTTCGAGGCGGTAGAATCAGGGCTCAAAAAAACACCAAATGAAATTGAGTGGACTGCATATACCATGGGTCATGGGCCTATTTCCACATGTTTGAATGTTCATATCCCTCTCATCAAGAAAAGTATATTATCGGGATTTTTGCTCGTATTTATGGACACTATCAAGGAGCTCACAGCAACACTCATTATAAGACCATTTAATTTTGAAACTATATCAACTAGAATATATGAACTTGTAAGCGATGAGCGCTATAGAGAAGCTGCCCCATTTTCGTTGATAATAGTTATAGTAGGCTTAATCTCTACAATAACCTTATTTACACTTGATGATAAGGATAAAAAATAAACGTAACCGTTCACAGATTTCCACTTAATTCTTCAATCTCACTAATAGAAAGGCCTGTAAACTTGACAATAGTGTTGACATCAACATTATTAGCAAGCATTGCTTTTGCGACTTCAATTTTCCCTTCAATTTTTCCTTTCTCTATACCTTTTTGTATACCTTTCTCTTCAGCAAGATCAAGTCTGTATTCAAGAATAGCTTCTTCTTTGCGTAGATCCATTATCCTTTCTTCATAGGCTACTAAATCTTTTTCGTTCCAACGAAACTTGTCTAATTCATCATATGCTAGCTTTATTATTGGCGCTTTTTCTGCTATCTCTTTTAAGTCCTCTTCTGTTGTTTCTTCTGCGTATTTAAAAAAGAAACACCACCTTTCTACTATACTTTCTAACTGCTCTACTTTATTTTTTGCGAATTTAGGCAACTCAATAAAGACAAACTGAAAATCTTTTAAGTAATGGCCGTTAGTTTTTATATCACGTATATTGTGAGTAGAAATATAATCAACTTCTTCAGGAAGTAAGTTACAATTTGATATAGCAATAAAGAAGACTTTCTTTAAATCAATGTAGTTGCCAGATTTATCTAATTGTCTTGAATAGGCTTTAGCGGCATATAATTGAGCGCGTTTTTCGAAGCCCTTGTCTCTAGCGAGCTGCATTTCTGCTATATATCTATTTCCGTGAGAATCCTTGCAGAGAACATCAACAATACTTTGTTTATCAGAGGCAACTTCGGGATCCATAATAGTGCTAAGAAACTCAACTTCTTGTATTGCATTTATCTCAGTAAACCCTAAAATATCGTTCAAAAAGTGAATAAGGATATTCTTATTTTTTTCCGTTCCAAAGATTTTTTTGAAACACAAATCATTGCGAGGATCGAGAAATTTTGAAAGAGCCATGGCAAAAATGCTTAAAAATATTAATAATTATACACTATTATTAACAATTATTCAACCATATTTTTGAAGATAGCTATGCTGCCGTGGCGCTAACTAGTAGCGGTATGATGGTTTTTCAAATTGTCGTAAGTCAGTTTAGCTATAGGTAGCAATTTTCTGTATTTATTTTAAATTGAAGAAAGCTCAAATGAAAGATCGTGCTTTGCTAAAAATCACAGAATGCAGTCTGGTTACAAATAAACTATTTTGATAGTTAATGGGGTCTAGTTTTGACGTATGGACTATCCAAAGAAAAGGGTGGTATCATAACCTCAAAAATTTTTATGCTTTCTTCATTCAGAAATTCATACTTACCCTGCATTACTCCTGACGGTGCATTTAAGTATGTTCCACTTGTGTATTTAAATACCTCTCCAGATTTTATCACAGGTTGTTCTCCGATAACACCAACTCCGGCAATTTCATTTATTTTTCCCTTATAATCTATTATTTGCCAATGACGACTTAATAATTGAATAGTTGATTGGCTTTTGTTTTTTATCTTAACGTTATACATCCATACATAGCAATTTTCATAAGGAATGGATTGCTCTTCAATATAAATTGGTAAAACTGTAACTTCAACAAAGTTGGTAGTTAGTGTGTACTCTATCATTATAGAATATTCATGATAAAAAGATAGTATTTTAATTATATACTTTTTTCATAGATTTTTCAAGTATACTTTAATTAGGAAATATCAATTTATAGTATGAACGAACCAGATGCGCTTAGCAAAAAAGTAATAGGAATAATAGGTGGTGGACAATTAGGTAAAATGACTGCTATCGCTGCAACAAAACTTGGACAAAAAACACATGTTTTTGCCAGTGCTAAGGACGATCCGGCTTGCTCTGTTGCTGATGATTTCACAATAGCAGATTTCTCTGATAAGAAAGCGCTTGAATCTTTTGCACAGAGTGTGGATTTGGTCACTATTGAGTCTGAAAATATTCCATGTAGTGCAATTGATATCGATGTAAATTTTTATCCGGGTAAAAAAGCGTTACACATTGCGCAAAATAGGCTTAGAGAGAAAGATTTCATTAGAAGCTTGAGTATAAAAACTGCTGAATACAAAAGTATACAAAATTATAATGAGCTATTAGAAAATAGTAGAGCTTTTGGCTATCCAACAAGGCTGAAAATAACAGAAATGGGTTATGATGGAAAAGGGCAATATGTGCTTGAAAATGATTCTGAAGTGAAGCAATTTGCTTCCTTTGATTGGAATACAGAGTACATATTTGAAGCAAGTGTTGATTTACTGAAAGAGGTTTCAATAGTCGTTGCAAGAGATAAAAACGGTAAAGTAGCTTTTTTTCCTATAGCAGAAAATTACCACGTTGATGGAATACTTGATACTTCAACAGTGCCAGCTAAAATAGATAGCAAATTAACTCAAGAGGTACAACGAGCTGCAAAGAAAATAGCAAATGCGCTCGATGTAATAGGAATTCTGGCTATTGAATTTTTTGTTACTAAAGATAACGAGTTGTTAGTTAATGAACTAGCTCCAAGACCTCACAATTCTTGCCACTGGAGCTTGGATGCATGTAACGTTAGTCAATTTGAACAGCTGATTAGGATAATATGCGGGCTACCTATGCAGGAAGTAGTGTTACGCTTTCCTTGTATGACGAAAAATATAATAGGTAATGATATATATGATTCTCATAACTATTTGAGCAACGAAAAAGCTAGTTTAACCATATATGGGAAAAAAGAGGTTAGAGGTAAGCGTAAAATGGGACATGTCAATATAGATTTAAGTTATTGAGTCTCTCTTATTAGAATCTCAAGAATCTGCACTATATTTAATGCTGCGCCTTTGCGCAGATTATCAGCCACTATCCACATATTTAATCCGTATTTAACAGTATTGTCTCTTCTAATACGCGATACATATACAGCATTCTCCTGTACAACATCAATTTGAGTGATGTATTCACCGTCTTCACGCCTGTTGTACACTAAGACTCCACTATCTTCGGCTTCACTTAGCACTTCACGAGCTTGTTCTTCAGTGATATGTTGATCAAATTCTACATTTACTGCCATAGCGTGACCGATAAAGACGGGTACTCTTACACAAGTTGCAGTAACTTTTATATCTTCCTCTAAAATTTTTTTTGTCTCCTCTTGCATTTTCCATTCCTCTTCTGTAGAACCATTCTCCATGAATTTCCCTATATGGGGAATGCAATTAAACGCTATTTGTTTCGGAAATATCTCGGGCTTTTTAGTCTCATTCATGAAGGTTTTTTTTGTCTGGTCATAGAGCTCATCCATTGCTGCTTTGCCTGCGCCAGAAGTTGATTGATAAGTTGAAGCAACGATTCTCTTTATTTTTGCTTTCTGGTATAATAGATGTAGTACTAGCAACATCTGTATTGTAGTACAGTTTGGGTTGGATATTATGTTGTGGTTTTTATATTCCATAATTTTTTCTTTATTAATTTCTGGAATAATGAGCGGCACACCCTCTTTCATTCTAAAATGGGAACTGTTATCTATCACGATGCATCCAGCCTGTGTTGCAATTGGTACATACTTTTCAGAAACATGATATCCAGCACAGAAAATGGCTATATTAGTTCCAACGAAGTCATAATCCTCAAGGCATAAAACTGTTAACTCTTTGTCACCAAAACTCACCTTCTTCCCTTCTGATTTTTTCGATGCAAGTGCAATTACAGAATCTATTGCCTCATCTTGAAACTCAGCAAGCGTGCTTAATACCTCACGCCCTACTCTTCCGGTTGCTCCAATAACAGCAATTTTGTATCCCATATAGATGAACCTCTAACTTTAAAGTTCTATTATATTTTGACTGACAAAATTTACAATTGTTTTAATATTTTTACCTTGCAATTAATTGTAATTTAGCTATTATTATGCAATATTAGTAATATTACATAATAAAGTGAAAGATGAATAAAGAATACGATGAAACTAAGGTTAAACCTGCAATGTCTACACCTCAAGAGCCTGAAAGAACCAATGGATTAAAGGCTCAAAATGTTCTTTCGAAAAAAAGAAAGCCTGCAATAAATTTTGATGATAAAAAATATGGTGTAAAAAACCTTAAAATAGACCAACAGTTCCTAAATAAAAGACAAGAATCTTCAAAGTTAAGAGATTTCTTAAGATCAATACCAATAATAGGGAGATTTTTAGCAAGGATTTTCACATCTGAAAAAATAGAAATCATCAGTAACCCTATATATGACAACATAGAAGCATATGAAAAATCGCAAACAGGTCACTCCAGTAAGATAAAAGATGAGATTAGTGTAGATGATGCACATGCAAAAGAAGTAGATAGTAAACTTGAGAAGGGTAATGTTGAACAAGTGGACAACAAGCAAAGTCGTGATCCATAAATATCAATCATTTAAAAATTATCTCTAGCTATAACATTTGCTATACAGAAACTCTGCGATACCAAAATAAATAAAGAGGTACGCCACTTGCGGTGAATAAGCTTGCGATCAGCAAGGTATTCACGGAAGTTTCAAATATTACCCAGCAGCAAAAGGTTGTTGCTATACTGCCAATTAAAAATTTGTAATAGTTTTTCTCCTTTATAATAACCTTGAGAAAAGCAAGACTGCATGCAAGGTAGACAAACAAAAATGAAACTACAGAAAAGTCGATAATTGAGGTGATCTGTTTAGCAAAATTGTTGCTTGAAGTGAGAATTAGTAGAACTGAAGTGCCAACGGAGCTGATTGTTATGCCCCAGAAAGGAGAACCGTGCTTGTTTCTTTTAGCAAAGAACTGTGGCATCAGTTTATCTTCTGCAAGGCCAAAAACAACTTGCCCGCTGGATAAGACCCAAGCGTTTAAGGTACCAACACAAAAAATAAACGCAATTATAGAAATAATCAAGTGCCAATTGCCAGAGGCCATAATTTTTATCGCGTCAACATATGGTGCTCTTGAACTTGCTAAATCATTGCCATTTATTAATCCCATAATTGCAAGATTGTTGATAAAATACACAACAGCAACAGAAATTGTGCCAAGCACTATGGCTCTGGGTATAGTTTTGCCTGGATTGTTAACCGAACCAGCTGGTGCTGTTGCCAATTCAACTCCAATAAAACCCCATAGAGTAATAAGTGTAGAACGGGCGAGAATCTGCGATGTTGTAAGATTTGATATTTCTTCACTTATGATGAAGTTATTTCTATCAAAAAAAAACAATGCTGCTATAGGTATTACAAGCAATACAGAAATTTTTATAACCGTCAATAAGAACTCAACACGTCCAGCAGTAGCTACTCCTCTAAAATTTGTTAGTGTAATAATTGTGAGTAATAACATCTCTAAAAACAGATGTACGTTTTGAATATCCTCATAGAAAAATGGTGTAAGATAACCAACACCTACAACTATTACAGCTGTTGTGCTAACCCATGAAATCACCCAATATGTCCAACCAACAAAGAAAGCTGCAGCAGGGCCAAAAGCATGCTTTACATAAACGTGAGGACCACCCGTTTCTGGAAATTTTGCGCAGAGTAAGGCAAAAACCAAAGCAAGAGATATAGCACCAAGCCCTGATATCACCCAGCTTATAAGGCTATAAGCGCCATATGGAGCAAGGCT
Source organism: Wolbachia endosymbiont of Aedes albopictus (assembly GCF_024804185.1). Lineage (NCBI taxonomy): Bacteria > Pseudomonadati > Pseudomonadota > Alphaproteobacteria > Rickettsiales > Anaplasmataceae > Wolbachia > Wolbachia endosymbiont of Aedes albopictus. The sequence continues at coordinate 517,364 of NZ_CP101657.1, read as the reverse complement.
AATAGGAAGCATAAAAATTCCAGAGCCAATTTGACTACTAATCACTAAGGCAAAAATAGCCCAAAAACCTATTTTATTTGACACAATAATTTCTATCTAAATGGATTAATAATATGGCTTAAATTGGAAAACTTCAACGAATAAGTAACTTAACTCGTGTATACAAAAGTTAAATGAGCGTGGACCTGCGGTACCAAAATAAGTATGTAGGTATACTACCTAAAATAAACAAGCTTGAGGTCAATAATGTATTTATAGGAGTCTCGTATATTATCCAGCAGCAAAAAGATACAGCCACACTCCCAATTAAAAATTCGTAATAGTTTTTCTCTTGTATAATAACCTTGAGGAAAGCAAGACTACATGCTAAGTAGATAAATAAAAATGAAACTACAGAGACATCAATAATTGAAGTTACTTGCTTAGCAAAATTTTTGCTTGATGTTAGAATAAGTAAAACTAACACTCCCAGAGTACTGAGTATTATTCCACAAAAAGGAGCATCGTACTTGTTTCTTTTAGTAAAGAATTGTGGCATTAATTTATCTTTTGCAAGGCCTAAAGTCACTTGTCCATCAGCTAAAAACCAAGCATTTAGATTACTCACGGAAACGATAAAAGCAAGAATGGAAATAATAAAATGCCAATTACCTGGAAGCATAATTTTGACTGCGTCAACGTATGGTGCTTTTGAATTTGCTAGGTCATTACCATTTATTAACCCCATAATTGAAAGACTATTGATGAAATATATCACAGCAACACAGACTGTTCCAAGCACAATGGCTCTTGGTATAGTCTTGGCTGGATTATTGACTGATCCTGCAGGTGCTGTTGCTGATTCAAGGCCAATAAAACACCATAGAGTGAGTAGTGTAGAGCGAGCAAGGACTTGAGACATCGTGAGGGTTGATATTTCCTCGCTTACAATAAAATTGTTTCTATCAAAGAAAAATAGCCCTGCTACGGGTATTGCAAGAAGTGCAATAATTTTAACAATGGTTAGCAGAAGCTCAACACGGCCAGCAGTAGTTACTCCTCTTAAGTTTATTAGCATAATAACTAAAATTAATGTTATTTCTAAAAGCAAATGTATACTTTGTATATCATTATGAAAAAGTGGAGCTAAATAACCAATACTTGCAACTGTGACAGCTGTTGAGCTAACCCACGAACTTACCCAATATGTCCAACCAACAAAAAAAGCTGCAGCAGGGCCAAAAGCATGCTTTACATAAACGTGAGGACCACCCGTTTCTGGAAATTTTGCGCAGAGTAAGGCAAAAACCAAAGCAAGAGATATAGCACCAAGCCCTGATATCACCCAGCTTATAAGGCTATAAGCGCCATATGGAGCAAGGCTAATAGGAAGCATAAAAATTCCAGAGCCAATTTGACTACTAATCACTAAGGCAAAAATAGCCCAAAAACCTATTTTATTTGACACAATAATTTTTATCTAAATAGATTAAGAATATAATTGAAGCTCAGAAATTTCAATCGATCTTTATAAAAAATTGCATTTTTCTCAATTTATTTCTAAAATAGATTATGTTAACAGATTATTAAGAGGTGGTTATGAATTCAAGGTTAAAAATATTTTTGGCTGTTTGTGGTTCTATTTTACTCTTATGTAGTTTTATTTTATTCTTATCTTTTGCTTATTACTATTTAGGTCTTCTCGTCGACTATATCTTTGACCCGATTCTAGTTCGCCCTTGTAAGGACTTAGTTAGTAATTTTTATACCTATTTATCTACAAGCACCTCTAGCCCTGCACTAGCATTTTTAGCTACAGGTTTTATTGTTATTGCTGTGCTTATTTGCCTGGATAGAATGCTCCTTCCTTTGCGAGAAAAAATCATAAACAACTATAATTCCTTTAAAAACGACAATATTGATAGCAATAGCATGTTGTTTGAGGTTTATAAAGATCCAACAATAAAATTAAAGGACAAAATCTTATTCCTCAATATACACTTGATATATTACCTACAGCTTCCGTTTTTGTACGTTGCATCAAAGGTATCAGCTCTACGTAGGTTTCTTATATTTAATTTTGGTTTATTATTGTTAAATTATGCACTGCTAATTCCAGTAGCACTCCTCGAGTTAATAAAGTATCCATTGATAAAGCTCTTCTCACCTTTGGGTTTGAATGTAAAGCAGCTAAGCTTTTTGTTTAATGTAAGTGACGTGGGCACTAGTAGTCAGAGTGTTCACACGAGTAGTTTTGAACATAGTATTCTCCAATGCGCTCAAGAGTTAAAACAGAAATTTGGAGCTCAACCAAATGTACTCAATAAAGAGTTTGAAGACTACATAAATAATTCAGATCAGCTTACAACTGAGCAAAAAGAGCAATTAAAACTTTACCTTAACTTTAATGGTTCTAATGGAGCAGCTTATAGAGAATCAAAAACTAGCCTTACTCTCACGCAAGCTGCAAATTTAGTTTTGACTGCAGCTAAGGATCAAAAGTTAGATACAGATTTTCTAAAATGCATGTTACTAATGCGTTTACAAGAAGGAAATGGTGCATGTCATCTTGGAATGTTTAATCGTATTATTTATTCACTCAGTTGTCTTGAAGCTAAAAATAACTTTACAGTTGAGGTAAACGCTCAAGTGTATGAGAGAATGCCAAGCATTACAGAAAAATTCCTGAGAAGCTGTAACAATAAAAAAATTACAGTTTTAAAGGACAATTTTGATAATTTTTATTCTGATGGTGATATGGATCCTCAAATAAAAAGCAACATCAGTAAACTGATAGAAGAAGCAAAACAATCTGTCTTTAATGAATTATATGTGGATTATTACAATAGGTATGGGCAAGATGTTGGAAGAGGCCCTATAAAGCATAAATTAAAAGAGTTAATTACAAGCGATGATGTAAAAGAAGCAATAAACGCTGTTATAGATGGTATAGAAATTCCTGCAGAACCACCTACTTATCTTGAAGGAGTAAAAGCATTTTTTGGAGGTCATGCAAGGTCTTCTGCTGCTTAGTGGTGGGCTCATGTTATGGCAGAAAATTTTGACTTTAGCTAAAAACCATCTGGCTCCTATGGTTTTTTATAGTTTTGTTTTCCCTTTTCTGAATGGTTTGCAAGCTGCTGTAGCTAACTCAAGAAAGGTTTCCCTACGTCATACCGCCGCGGTATCTCAAAGCTAGATCCCGCTAACAAGTAGCGGGATGACGAATTGCTTAACCTTCATACCGCCACGAACCGTCATATCAACTATGTTTTTTTTAAATTTTTTGAATTTAGTTTTATTACAACTCTTGTTTATAATTTTGTATTTTTATTCAATTAGAAAATGCATTTTTGACAATAAACACCCTAATTTATCATAGAAAAATTTTATATCAAACAACAGTTACTGCTTAGATTTTATGGTTAACGAATATGTGCTTTAAGTGTGTGTGGACGCACATATTCGTTAACTTATTTTCTATGCAGATTTTTTAATTCACATTAACTGCTTCTTTAAGCCTGGCATTAGCAATAACCATAATTTTACGCATTAGAGCTTACCATCTTCTTCTTACCACTTTCAATGAGCTTGGAATAAAAGGCACCAAGTGCAGATTTGGACTTTGCAGCAGCCATTGCAGCCGTAAAAAGCTTAGTACGAACATTGCTTCTACCGCCTGTTATTCTTCGATAACCAATAGCTTTTCCACTTTCTTTTGGATGCGGTGCAACTCCAGCAAGACTTGCTACTTCTTTTCTGTTTAAGTAGCCAAGCTCCGGCATCAGACACACAAAATCTTGTGATAACTTTGGACCTATTCCTGGCACTGTTCTCAGAATTTTTTGGCGCTTCTGTAACTCTAGATTTTTATCAATGATTTTTTGTATGGCATTATTGAGCTTATTTATCTGACTGTTAAAAAAGTCAATGGTTTTTTGGCAACTTTTTTTTGTGTAGTCATTTTCAGGTGCTTCCAACCTACATTTCTCTTGGGCTCTCATTTGTGTAAGGTCATCACGACGTTGACAAAGTGCAATCAAAGTTGATTGTTCTTTAGAAGTAGGGAGAAAGAGTTCTATGGCGCATACTGAGCAAGAGCCATTGCATCTGATTTATCAGACTTTGCTAAAGTTCCGTGAGACAAGATAAAGCTTTTTACTTTACGGGTATTAGCTCGATGTACAGCGATATTCTTGTCAATAAGAAAATGCGATAAACCAAGCTCATATTTTCCTGTATTTTCTAAAGTTACTAAAGAATTAGGTAAGATACCTGAAAACTTTTTAAACAATTGTTGCCAACCAGAAGCATTATTATCAAATTCGACAACACTCTTCTGTGTGTGAACCGCAACAACATTTTTAAATTTTCCGATGTCAATACCAATAAAGTTTTGATAAGATGTAACCATATTAACAACCTCGATAGTTTATTGATTTAAGATTGTAAACGGGTGCATACATATGTCCCATGCAACTATTCAAACGTATCGAGGGATAGGGCTAGTGTACCTTGATATAGACGGTTGTTATAACACCAACGCCGCGCACACGCCCGTGATAGCTCTATTCCTATAGTGAGTAGAGTTATCTTCCCTCTTGTTTCTTTTATAACATATTTTTAACTTACAACCGCCGCGGTGCTAACAAGAGATCCCGCTAACAAGCAGCGGGATGACGAATTGCTTAACCTTCATACCGCCGCAGACCGTCATACCGCCGCGGCGCTAACAAGAGATCCCGCTGTGAGATGACGAATTGCTTAACCGTCATGCCACCACGAACCGTCATACCGCGATTCATTCGCGGTATCTCATCCGCTAACAAGAGATCCCGCTGCGGGATGACGAATTGCTTAACCGTCATGCCGCCACGAACCGTCATACCGCGATTCATTCGCGGTATCTCATCCGCTAACACGTAGCAGGATGACGGTTGTCGGTGAACCTAAGTTACTTTAGCTGTAAACATTAAGAAATTTACCAAACGAAAAAAAGGCAAAAGAAGCCCTGGTCATTGTCTATTTTCAGTATTTGGCGTTTTTTAAGTCTTAAACACTGCAATTTAGCTGCTTTTAAACGCAACTCACCTTAGTTTAAATGTTTAAGAAATTTACTAAGCAGAAAAAAAGGCAAAAGAAACCCCGCGTTAGCTAGTTGTCACTCTCTAATCCTGCAAATTGGCGTACTATACTGTCTTAAACGACTTATAAGCGCGTTTCAGCTTATATAGGTAAAAACCCAGAAATGTTGTGAAGACATAAGGTGCACATAGTGCAAAAAATTAAAAATAAGACGCCAATTACGTTGTTTTCTTGCTGTTTAATCTGCACAGATGAAGATAACTGAATACCTTCAATATTATGATAAGGGGGCTGGCGGAGTTTGTCAAGCAAGTTTTTTCGTTTCTATAAATCTGGATTTCAGCGTTATGCGCTGGAATAACAACGTAAGGTAAATTTTTCAACATCCCAAAATTACAGAATTTAGTCTGTTTAATTAAGTGTGAGAGGTTACGATCATGCTGAGTCATTAGGAAAGATTAGAATATACAGAAGCTATAAAAACTGTTTAATAGCCACCCAAAACCCTTATTTCCCACTCAAGTTCAACATTAAATTTATCCTTCACTGCATCTTTTACTCTGTTGCCAAGGTTTTCCAAGTCAGATGCAGTTGCATTATCGTAATTGAGCAAGAAGTTACAATGTTTCTTAGAGATTCTAGCTCCACCAATATTTAATCCTAGGCAGCCAGATTTATCAATTAACTCCCATGCTCGGTAGTTTTTTGGATTTTTGAATATGCACCCAGCAGTTTTTCCTCTTATTGGCTGGCTTTTATTTTTTTTCTCAACAATTTCCTTTAACCTTTGCAATATAAGCTCAGACTCTGAGTTTACTCCTTTAAACTCAGCTTCAACAAAAATCCAATTTCCTTTTAGGCTATGTCCACGGTAAAAATACCCCATTTCTTCGCTGGAGAACTTATATAGGTTTCCATCCTCTAGATTCACTGCTTTTATGGATTGTACAACGCTTCCGATGTCACTACCATACGCACCTGCATTCATTTCTATTCCACCACCAACTGTTCCTGGAATTCCAACTAGAAACTCGAGTCCACTAATTTGTTGCTCTCCTGCAAAGTAAGCAAGGTTCCTGAGCAGCACAGCTCCCCCAGCTACAATAGAGTTGTTACCCTTACTTTTAATATATGCAAACTCCTTACCTAATTTTACTGTTATTCCTCGAATGCCACTATCTCGTACTATTATGTTGGATGTTGCACCAATAACGCTAACTGGCAGTTCAGTATTTTTAATCAAGTATGTTAAATCTTCAATATCACATGGTTTAAATAACACATCAGCTCGTCCACCGACGTTTAACCACGTCGCTTTAGACATTAAGATGTCATAACGATAGATTCCACGTACTTTAGGTAAGCTTATAAGCATTTTGATTTCAACTCTAGTCCTGCATCCATACCCATTTTCTCCGCATCTTCTATAAATGAAGTGCGCTCAGTGAAGTATATATTTTTTCCACTTGCTAACATACAACAAAGATGTAGCATATTTCGGTTCACATATTCAGCCAAAGCTGCAAGTGGTGTAAAACATGAACCATTCACTGTCTTCATAAAACTGCGCTCTGATTTCACTCTTGTAAGAGACATATTATTATTAATTTTTTCTAAAAGATCGATAATTTTTACATCATTTCTTCTACATTGAATACAAATCGCTCCCTGTCCCACTGCACTTAACATAACTTTTGGTGGCAATACCTCTATAATTAAGTGATGCTTTTCTAATCTTATGAGTCCAGCTTCAGCTAAAATTATTCCATCAAAACTTTGATTTTGCAATCTGGTTGTTACATTTCCACGTAGCGATATTATATTTAGATCTGGTCTAACATTTAACAACTGAACTTTTCTTCTTATTGAAGAAGTGGCAATAGTAGCCTGCTGTGGCAAAGACTCAAGGCTATTGTGTTTATGAGAAATAAACGCATCGCATGGACTTAGCCTTTCTAAAACACAAGGAATTGTTAAACCCCCTGAGAAAAACGCAGGCACATCCTTTAGCGAATGAACTGCCATATCTATATTATTTTCGAGCAATTCAGCCTCAATTTCTTTAATGAATAATCCTTTACCTCCTATTTCAGCAAGATTTGCGTTTGCATACTTATCTCCAGAAGTTTTTATCTTAACAATTTCAATAGATAAGTTAGGAAAAGAGTCCAGCAACTTTTGTTTTGCTTCCAAAGCCTGGGCAACTGCAAGGCTGCTTCCTCTGGTACCTATTCTGATTAACATGTATCTAAATTTAACTTAAACAGTACATAAAATTAGTCTACAATCAATTATTATAATTTTAAACCTACAACTTATGTACAACAGACTTATAGTCAAATCTTTTTCAGTGTTATGCATTTGTTTACTTGCTTTATACATAACGCTGCCAAATTTCTTTGATAATAAGCTTTTTATTTCGAAAAAAAGAATAAACTTAGGCCTTGACCTGAAAGGAGGGGCATCTTTGCTTCTAAACATAGACTTAGATTTCTATTTTAAGGAAAAGCTAAGCATGCTAGCAGGTGAGATAAAAGAGACATTGCTAACAAAAAATATTGAATCTAACGTACAAAATAGCGAACAAGTAATTGTAACTTTAAATAATATTGATGATTATAAAAAAGCATCTGTGTTGATTAATGCGATAAATCCAAATTTAGAGCTAAATAGAAAAGATTCTTCAATTCTTATTTCGTATAAATCCCATTATAAAAATTCTTTGATTAGTGAAGTAGCTGCAGAATCAATAAACAATGTCCAGCGCCGTTTGGACAAGCTTGGCACAAAGGAAGTCAGCGTTCAAAAACAAGGACAGAATAAAATATTAGTGCAGGTGCCTGGAGTAGAAGACACCAAGCAGATAAAATCTCTACTTGGCAAAACTGCTAAACTAACTTTTCATTTGGCAAACACTAACATAGCCAAGGTGCAGGATATAGATCACGAAACTACTGTCATGCTCAAGGATTCTTTGGGTAATTCTTATCCAATATTCCGCAAAACTGAAATAGGTGGTGATTCGCTGGTTAACGTATCAGTTAGATTTGGTCACTTAGGTAAACCAACAGTGCATTTTAAATTTGACAGCATAGCGAGTAAAAGATTCGCGAAAATCACTAAAGAAAATATGGGAAAACCTTTTGCAATTGTTCTGGATAACACAGTCTTAACAGTACCTACAATACGTGAGCCAATTTTAAATGGAGAGGGAGAAATTAGCGGTAATTTCACTGAAAAACAAGCAAGCGAACTTGCAATACTTTTAAAATCTGGAGCACTGCCAGCACCACTTAAAATAATTGAAGAAAAAAACATTGGCCCAAGTCTTGGAGAAGAATCAATAAAGGCAGGGGAAATGGCAGCAACAATCTCTATTATAGCCGTGGCTTTATTTATAATTATCACTTACGGCAAATTAGGTATATTAGCTTCTGTTGCGCTTTTTTCTAATGTAATTCTTATATTATCAATTCTCACTCTGCTTGAAGCAACTCTAACTTTACCTGGAATTGCCGGTATCGCACTCACTGTCGGTATGGCGGTGGATGCAAATGTTTTAATATTTGAGCGAATTCGCGAGGAAATCAAATCTGGCAAGAGAGTGGAACGTGCTATTGAAGAAGGGTTTAAAAACGCTATAAAAACAATACTGGATTCAAATATCACTACATTAATTGCTGCAGGAATAATGTTCATTATTGGCAGCGGAGCAATTAGAGGCTTTTCTGTCACTTTATCAATAGGAATTTTATGTTCGATGTTTTCTGCAATCACAGTCACAAAACTCCTGATAGAGTTGTGTATGAACCCGAAGGAACTAGTGCTTTGTTAGTCAACCACCTTCATTCCTACAACGTTATATCCTGAATCGACGTGCAAAATTTCTCCAGTAGTGCCACTACTTAAGTCGCTTAATAAGTATAACGCTGCCTTGCCAACATCCTCTATTGTAACATTGCGTCTAAGCGGAGAATTATTTCTATTCCATTCTGATATGAAGTGAAAATCGCTTATTCCAGAAGATGCTAAAGTTCTGATTGGACCAGCGGAAATTGCATTTACTCTAATATTTTGTGGCCCGAGATCACATGCTATATATTTTACACTTGCTTCAAGTGCTGCTTTACATAAACCCATAACGTTATAATTTGGCATAACTTTTTCAGCGCCATAATAAGATAAAGTAAGCAAACTACCACCACCTGACATCATTTTTTCAGCTCTTTGTGCTAAAGCAGTGAAAGAATAGCACGATATATGCATTGCATTGAGGAAGTTATTCAGTGAAGTATTGACATATTTACCATCTAACTCATTTTTATCGGAGAATGCTATTGCATGCACCAAAAAGTCAAGAGTACCCCATTTTTTCTCTATTATTTCAAAAGCGTTATCTATGATTTTTTCATTTGAAACATCACAGTGTAATATTAGCTCCACATTTAATTCATCTGCTATTGGTGATAGTTTTTCTTTTATTATTTCATTCTGGTAGGTGATTGCAAGTTCTGCCCCGTGCTCTGAGAGAGCTTTTGCTATACCGCATGCTATCGATCTCTTATTTATTATTCCAGTTATTAATCCCTTTTTGCCTTGTAATAGATTTGTCGTCATAGAACTATCTGTTTTTTTATAATTTGGAGTATTAACTAGGCAAAGTCAAGATATCACTATGTTTTAAAACATTTTTTGCAGTAACTTGAAGTCTAATACCACTGTTAACAAAAGGGCAGTGATGAGAGTTTCTAGCAGCCGTCTATCTTAGACTGCTCCTTATTAAAAAAATAAAGCTTTATTGATTAAATAATATAATTAATATTTTCACTAATTTGACACATTATTAAAATAGTGTTAAGCTATGTGTATTAAATAATTATTGAGGTTCCAATGTTAAGTAATATTATAAAACAATCTGATGGCTGGGATACAAAGGCACTAGCTAAGATATTTAGTAACAAAAAATTTCTTAAGTTAGTTGATGGTGATAAAGAAAAGTACCTAGTGGGTCTTTCAGAACCTATTTCCTATCCGAATGTTTTAGTAACTCTTCCAAAAGAAATAATACCTAACGTGTTACTTTGAGTGCTTTAATTTTTACTTATGAAAAAGACCCTTCGACTTTACCAATTTTATTGAAATATTTTACTCATAAAAATTTACCAAAAGAAGCAAAGGATGCCTTAGATAAAATAAATCAAGAGTTGGAAGCACAGCACATAATGGATAAGAATATAGGTGAATCTTTTAAAATCAAGCGATATGAGAAAAAAATCAAAAGCCCTCTTGTAGAGATAATGGAAAAAGAACTAAGAGCTTATGCAGAGAACAACAAGACTGATATTGAGAAAACATATCAAAGTGTTAATAGTAAAGCCAAAAAGATTATGATTTCAGAAAAGGTGATGAACATGTCACCTTATCCCTTTGTTATTTCTGTTATTGTGTTCTTTATCGGCGCGATCGCATGTGCTCCTCCACCAAGATACGCTCGTAGGGCAGGTTATGTACATGACTCAACAGCTGAGACATACGTAATGGTAATTGTACTCTCACTCATCGCTATGTCATTTGTAATAGCAGGTATAGCTTACTTAGTAAATGAGCACTATAAGCAAAGTTTTTTAAAGGAAATGGAAAACTTTATAGAAGAACCAAGACATATGGATAAAGCAACTAATACTGAAAATGGAGAGGAGCCAAAACAAGTTGGAAAGCCAAAACAACAAGAGAAAGAGCAGGAGGTGGAAGAAAATTTAATAGATCTTTCTGACAACTATGAGATGAATTATAAAGTAGAACCTTCGGCACCACCATACGATGAACCTAAGCAGCCAGGATTGTACCCAGATCTTTCAAAGGAAGATTTACAACATTTACAACCAAGCAGTAATTTTTATTCTGTTCTACCTCCATTTAATACAGTAAGGGGTGTAATTTAGAGTGACCTTACCCAGAAAAAGTAGAGAGAAAGTTAAAACATTTTTGTCATGAGAATGATGCATCAAATTGTGCAGGAATGCAATAATTAATAGTAGAATGCCTACGTTGTTTGTTATAAAAGATTTCTATGTATTCAAATATGGCAGTTCTGGTTTGTTGAGCGAAAAGTATCAATAAGCAGCTCCCTTTTGAGTGAACTTTTCTGCAACAGAGTTATCGTAACAACAGCCCTTATGGCTCATGCTGGAAATGATGTTTTTTGTATTCAATAGAATTTGGTAATTTTGAGAGGTATACTGTGACCCTTGATCGCTATGTAACAGCAGCGGGTTTGCGCTTATTAACGGCCATACCAATTGTTTATTTATTGAACTGCTCATTAACTACCATGCGTGAATATAGATCCTGCCAAATATAGCCATCCTTCTTTGGTTTTTATGTAAGTAATCCCATATTTTATTTGGTTGATCGACAATAAAGTTTTGATCTAATATATTGAGAGCTACAACTCTACTGTCCATTTGTTGTTTCTTAATTTTAAATTTTCTTCTCAATATAGCCTGAATACCATTTTTCTGCATAATAATTTGCACTGTTTTCAAGTTGCAACTTTTACCCAAAGCCTTTAATTCAGCATGAATTTTAGGGATCTGCATTTGGATGCTTTTTTTGAATATCTGCTAGAAGCCCATCTCTTGCTAATTCCTTTTTTAGATCAAATCTTTCTTTGTCATAAGAAGCCTTTGTCTGGAAATGCATATGCTTATGACATTTTTCCATCATATTTTCTTACCCATTTACTTAACATACTGCCACCTATGCCTAGACCTTTTGCTATTTTTGTACTTCTGTTTGTTTAACCAGCTTAACAGCTTCTAATTTGAATTCTGCTGCTTCCATTTGCCATATTTTGAAAAAACGTTTTATTTTACTCTAAAAACGTCTTAACTTTCTCTCTACTTTTTCTGGGCAAGGTCACTAGACACTTATGCAGCTGTGCATAGAATGACAGAAGAGACTTGCGTTAGATATTGTTTATTTACTTTCGATCTTTTCTATCAATTTTTTAACTAAGCCTCTTAGCTTTTTACTGGATTCATCAAGCTCTTGAATCTGCGAGCTATGCTCTTTCATTAGTTCCTTATAGTTACCTCTTATGTAGTCAATCATTTCCTTCATCTGAGCAATCATCTTGTTAACATCCATACTACCCAAATCAGGTACCATGCCAGGCATAGCCCCTTCTAACATACCACCAGCCATAAGCTGCTGGGACATTTGCATAAATGGTTTTAAAGTCTGATTAAGCAATTCAGGATCCTTGGCTAATTTTTCTATTTGCTCTTTGCAAGTATCCATATACTGCTTCATAAATTCATCTTCTTGCCCTTTGTCTATCATAATTATAACCTACCTAAAAATACGTATCCTCTATTATATATCGTTTTTAAATTAAAAACAATACAAAATACCTATCACAATTGCATTAATACTTTTTAAACAATAAAAAATGCTCCTTTGCTTACAAATGGTCACATACCTTCTTTAACCATTCCTTATCTTTTACGCTATTTTCTAAGTTTTCATAGACAAATTGATGATAGCTATTTATCCATTCAATTTCATCTTTAGTAAGCATTTGCACATCTATTAGCCTTCTATCATATGGAATGAAGGTCAGTTGTTTGAAATGTAAAAAGCTATTTTCTTGTCTGTCGACATACATCAGATTTTCAATTCTTATTCCATACTCTCCCGGAATGTAATAACCAGGCTCGTTAGAAAGTATCATTCCTGGCGTGAGTTTCATTTTATTGCCCTTTGATATTGCTTGTGGTCCTTCGTGTACTGATAGGTAACTTCCTACTCCATGCCCTGTACCATGCATATAGTCCATTCCAAATTTCCATAAATGCGTACGTGCCAATATATCCAATTCTCCACCAGTAGTGCCAGAAGGAAAGATGACACTTGCTATAGCAATGTGAGCTTTCAACACTATTGTATAGTGGGTTATTTGCTCATTGGTCGGATTACCAACCACTACAGTTCTTGTCACATCAGTTGTGCCATTAAGGTATTGGCCACCAGAGTCAATCAAATATAGTCCACTTTTCTGAATTACCTTATTCGTCTTACTGCTTGCACGATAGTGAATTATTGCACCATTTTCATTAAATGCGGAAATTGTTGGAAAACTTGGTTGCTTAAACAAATCCTGCTCTTTTCTGTGTTCTAAAATCCTTTCTTCAGCTTTGAGCTCAGTGATTCCATTGCCAACATTATTTTCAAGCCAATATAGAAAATTTGTAACTGCCACTCCATCTTTAATGTGTGCATTTATAGCCCCAGCTATTTCAGTTTGGTTTTTTACTGCTTTATAAATTAGACAAGGATCTTCTCTTTCAGCTATCTGCTTGTTTTCTACTAGACCTTTTTCATTACTTCTTGTCATCCCAGTGCGTGACACTGGGATCCATACTTTTTTATTTCTGGATTCCAGTGTCACGCGCTGGGATGACACCGAAGCTGATTTTTCTCTCAAATAATGGTTATGCAAGGGATCTATTGCATTCATAATACTCATTGGAGTTGTGTTTGGATCTATAACTATTGAATTTAGCTTGTGCAGCGAATTTTCTATCTCACTAATATCAAAAATATTTATATGATTGCCTAAATTTGTTTCTATAGTTGAATGTTCTTTATCTTGAATAAACAAATCAACATTACCACTTTTATACAATATAGCACGGCCAAATATACATGGAGTATATTTGGCATTTTCATTTCTTAAATTTAATAGCCATGAAATTGAGTTTGGATCAGTTAAAAGCACTGCTTCAGCTTCTTTATCTATGCTTTTAGCGACTTTTTTACATTTATTCTTGCTACTTTCACCAGCATATTTAATAGAATGTAAAACCACTGCTTGTTTTCGATAGTCACTTTTTTTTCCAGCTAAACAGGGTATTAATTTACAGATATTCTCATACTTTCTTATATCTTCTATGGTAAAATATTGCAAATAGTAACCTAGTGAGGTGGTCAATGTTAAGTTTGCTTTTACCCATTCGCGTGGATCCTCTTCTTGTATATTATATACTTGAAAATTGCCACGATCGAGCTGATTGCGAGCTTGTGTGATATAGCGTCCATCAGTAAAAAATGGGCACTTGTTGTCTTTTGTAATGATAAGTAGCCCATTTGTTCCTGTGAAGCCACATAACTTGATTAACTCACCTGAATATTCATTTAAATATTCGTCTTTAGTATGCAACATAAATGCGTCAACATTTATTTCACGCATAAAAGAACGAAATTCTTCGATTTTTGACATGATATTACCTCTAGACTTGAAAAGTATTTGAAATTTTTAATGAACCTTTGTTTAGGAAAACTGTGGTAACACAGCTACTATAGGTTATGGTAATTAACAAAGCTACTTTTGTCAAGCAAAATTTTCAATTAGCGATTTTTCTATTTCTCAAATACACCAATATGCTAACTATCGCTGCAGGAGTGATGCCTTGTATTTGCTTTGCAATGCCAATCGTCGCTGGTTTTATCGTCTGCAACTTTTCTATTACTTCACTTGACAGGCCTTTAACTTGTGAATAGTTAAAATCAATTGGAATTTGAGTTTTAACTTCCTCTCGTAAAAACTTCATATCCGCTTCTTGTCTTATTAGGTAAGGTTTGTATTTTGCTTCAATTTCAACCGCTTCGCATATTTCATTCTTAGTTATACTACACATCGTGGTGTCATTCTGGCACTCCATTTTGTCATTCCAGCGCGTGACGCTGGAATTTACATTTTTTCTAGTGTCAGCTGCATCCGTTTTATTATCATTCCAGTGCTGGATCCCAGTGTCAGCTACTCGGATGACATGAGAGTGTCCTGAGATGACGGAAGGGGATCCAGTATCCGTTCTGCAGCGCGTGATGCTGCTTAACTCCTGCCATATTTCTTGTAATTTATTCCAGTCGATGTTTGGATAGCTGAGTAAATCTAGTGCCGTTTTTCTTATCCCATCATAAGATATTTTAATACCATAAGACCTAAGCTGCTCAGGAGTAATCGTCAGACTCCCTAACTTCTCTTCAAGCTGCTTAATGGATTTAAGTTTATTCTGTAAAACAGAGTATCTCTCATGCGAAACAAGGGAAATATCATAACCTTTTTTTGTTAATCTTCTATCCGCATTGTCTGACCTGATAGCTAGCCTATATTCTGCACGTGAGGTAAATAATCTATAAGGCTCGATCACCCCTTTGGTGACCAAATCATCTATCATTACGCCAATATACGAATCTGTGCGGTGAAGAACAAAACTCTCTTTTTTTTCAGATGCAGAGAGTGCTGCGTTAATTCCGGCGATAATTCCTTGCCCTGCTGCTTCTTCATATCCAGTGGTGCCATTAATTTGGCCAGCAAAATATAGACCTTTAATTTTCTTAGTTTCAAGAGTATGGCTTAGTTCTCGTGGATCAATATAGTCATACTCAACTGCATATCCAGACCTCAATATTTCTGCGTTTTCAAGTCCTTTGATACTCTTTATCATTTCATTTTGCACTTCAACAGGCAATGAATTTGAAATTCCGTTTGGGTATACAGTATCATCATCCAGCCCTTCTGGTTCTAAAAATATTTGGTGACTACTTTTTTCTGCAAATTTATTAACTTTAACTTCAATGGATGGACAGTATCTTGGTGCAACAATGTCATCCAAATACGAAGAAGCTGACCTATGAAGATTTTCTCTAATTATTTTATGCGTATTTTCATTAGTATGGGTAATAAAGCATGATACCTGAGGTTGGTTAATTTTTTCTGTGAGATAAGAAAACGGCACAGGTGGGTTATCACCCACTTGTTCTTGCAATATTGACCAGTTTATAGTATTACGATCAAGCCTTGGTGGAGTTCCGGTACGCAGTCTACCTAATCTAAAATCATACTTCTTCAACGTATTTGCAAGTTCTACTGCAGACTTATCTCCCATTCTTCCTGAAGGAGTTGTTTGCTCTCCTATATGAATCACACCCCGCAGAAAAGTCCCTGTAGTTAGAACGACTTTACTTGTTGGTATACGTTCACCTGAGCTTATTATTACATCTTTAATGCACGGTTTTCCATTGCCATTACTTTCTATAAGAAAATTGTCAACTGACTCTTCTTTTACCGTCAAATTGTTATAATTTAGAATAATTTCCTGTATTGCCTGCTTATATAATTTTCGGTCTGCCTGTGCACGTGGGCCCCATACTGCTGCACCTCTGCTGCTATTTAAAATGACTGAGTGTATGCTTGCTTGATCGATTGCTCTTCCCATTATTCCATCAAGAGCATCAACTTCCCTGACTACAACACCCTTTGCAACTCCTCCAATTGCTGGATTGCAGGACATTTCTCCTATAGTTGAAATTTTATGAGTTATAAGCAGCGTGTTTGCACCAAGGCGAGCTGCCGCAGCAGCAGCTTCGCACCCTGCATGACCGCCACCTACTACTACTACGTCATATTTATGCATGCTTTTTTGAGTAATTCTACTCTACTAATATTCCAATTATCAACGGTTAATGTCAAATTTTATAGTGATACCTCTCCTGTTACCCAGTGCTGTGACATAACCACACAAACATTATAACCGGGAGCCAAGTAGCAGGCACTGGTATCCAAGTTATAGAAACGGATTAAATGCAAAACTTGCTTGACAAACTCCGCAAGCCCCCTTATTGTAGTATTAAGGGTATTTGTGACTCAAAACTTGTTTTTGACCTGCAGGCTCAATGACAAAATTCAGTAAAAAACTCAGAGTATTTATTGGCGGATTACATAAAATTATAGCGGCTGCATGTCTTTTTTATTTTTTCTACATTCAGCCAAATCGCGCTTAAACTAAGCGTCAGCACATTATTACAGCGCCACTTACAGTAATATAGAGTCAAAACTCGCACCACGGGGCTTCTTTTGCCTTTTTTTTCGTTTGGTAAATTTCTTAACGTTTGTAGCTAAACGACAACCGTCATCCTGCTACTTGTTAGCGGCTAAGAGATACCGCGAATGAATCGCGGTATGACGGCTCGCGGTGGAATGACGGTTAAGCAATTCGTCATCCCGCTACTTGTTAGCGGATGAGATACCGCGAATGAATCGCGGTATGACGGTCTGCGGCAGTATGACGGTTCGCGGTGGTATAGTAATTCGTCATCCCGCTACTTGTTAGCGCCGCGGCGGTATAACGGTTCGTGGCGGAATGACGGTTAAGCAATTCGTCATCCCGCTACGTGTTAGCGGGATCTCTTGTTAGCGCCGCGGCGGTATGATGGTCTGCGGCGGAATGACGGTTAAGTAATTCGTCATCCCGCTACGTGTTAGCGGGATCTCTTGTTAGCGGATGAGGTACCGCGAATGAATCGCGGAATGACGGTTAAGCAATTCGTCATCCCGCAGCGGGATCTCTTGTTAGCGGATGAGATACCGCGAATGAATCGCGGTATGACGGTCTGTGGCGGAATGACGGTTAAGTAGGGTGTCATTCCAGCGCGTGACGCTGGAATCTAGTCTTTATTATGCAGCCACTTATTTAAAGTTAAGTTTCCTGGATCCAAGTAGTCAGGGCACTGGGATGACGCCTCTGGGCACTGCCGTCATAAAGGAACCAGTGTTAGCTACTTGGATGACAGGAGAAGGGGCTACTTAGATGACAGAAGAATGGAACAACAGGAACGGGGACCCTCTCCTGACGGACTTAAATCACAATTATCAGCTGTTACAAAAAACGCCAAAAATAATTGCCTTTTAATTTAGGTTATGCAAGAAGTTTAATAATTTCATTGTGTACTTGATTATCATTTTTTGTTTCAATTTCAGTGATGACATTGCACCTACCTGGCTCTTTTATGGCAATTTCTTTAAATCCTTTTCCAACTTCATTATAAAAATTAACATCCATTTCTTCATATTTATTCTTGTCTTTCGCTCTACTTAACCCAACTTTAACATCAATATCTAGAATAAATGTAATATCTGGATATCTAACTCCAGCCAACCTATGCAAATCTTCTATTAGTTTTAAATCAACTCCAAACCCATATCCTTGGTATGCAATGGTTGAATCAATAAACCGATCACAAATCACTATTTTCCCTTCTGCAAGAGCTAGTAATATTAATTTTTTCATATGTTCGTGCCTCATCGAGATAATTAGCAAGAGTTCAGAAATAGGATCAATATTATTTGTTAACAACACTCCTCTTATCTTTTCTGCAAAATCAGTGCCACCTGGTTCTCGAGTCGACACTACATTATTTTCGCCGTGAATTTGCTTAAAATGATTTGCAAGTAGCTTAGATTGTGTTGTTTTACCAGAGCCGTCTATTCCTTCGAAAGTTATGAACATAAGTTTTATAATACTAAAAAAGAATATGCAAACAGTATACATAGAAACCGTTTGACATTTAAGTAATAAGACCATAAATTATGTATGGTATAATAATAGTCTATGGTTGCTCTGAATACTCCTAAAGTCGATTTTAGTTTTACTGCAAAAGATTTTAATCTTTTGGGAGTAGACAATAAATACTACACATTAAGTGACTGTTGTGGAAAAAACGGTCTTATTGTAATGTTTATATGCAATCACTGTCCTTACGTTCAGTCAATTATTAGCAATCTGGTAAGCGATGTTGATCAATTGAAAAAAGATTATCAGGTAAACACCGTTGCAATAATGTCAAATGATGTAAATGAATATCCAGAAGATTCCTTTGAAAATATGATTAATTTTGCCAAGGAAAATAAGTTTACATTTCCATATTTAATTGATAGTACACAGAAAATAGCTAAAGAATACGGGGCTGTTTGCACTCCTGACTTTTTTGGCTTTAATTCCAATTTAAACCTTTGCTATCGTGGACGTTTTAATGACGCAAAAAAAGAAAAGGGCCAAAGCTATGAAGTAGGAAGTAGTGACTTATTTCAAGCTATGAAATTTGTTGCAGAAACTGGTAATTCTCCAATTGACCAAAAATCAAGTATTGGCTGCTCAATTAAATGGTCTAATTCTACAGGTTAAATATCATGCACAGTGGCTCTCAGCATTTGTTTGATATTATAATTTTACTTTCTGCTGCTGTGTTTATAGTCATAGCGTTCTGGAAAATGAATATTAGTCCAGTGCTCGGTTACTTCGTTGCAGGTGCAGTTATTGGTTCTCATGGATTTAATCTGATACACTCAGCTGAAGCAATGGATAATCTTGCAGAATTTGGTGTAGTTTTTCTATTATTCATTATAGGCCTTGAATTGACATTTGAACGCCTGATCGCTATGCGTATTCATGTATTTGGGTTCGGTTCTCTTCAAGTTATAGTTACCATGGTAGCAATATGGTGCATCGCTCTTGCTTTCGGAGTGAATACAAATATAGCAACAGTTATTAGTGGTGGGCTCGCGCTATCCTCAACAGCAATAGTGTTGCAGGTTCTGCAAGAAAAAGGTTCTCAAGCAAGTCAGGTTGGTAGGTTGTCAATAGCAGTACTATTAATGCAAGATTTTGCAGTGGTACCATTAATAGTATTGGTACCTTTGCTTGCTGGCAATTCTGAGCACAGCCTGATAAGCTCATTGGCAGGTTCATTGGTGCAAGCAGCTATTGCATTAGTGCTGATATTTATAACTGGTAGATTATTGCTTAGACCTTTATTTTCGGTTATTGCTAAAATGGAAAGTAATGAGGTCTTTATATCAACAACGCTTTTAATAGTATTAGGAGCAGCATTTATTACTGAGCAATTCCATTTATCGTTGGCATTAGGTGCATTTGTCGCTGGATTGTTAGTTGCAGAAACAGAATACAGACACTCAGTGGAACATGCGGTATTGCCATTTAAAGATTTGTTTCTTGGCTTATTTTTCATGACTGTTGGTATGTCCATCAATACCGAACTTTTACTCAATAAGTTACCACTAATTACTTTATTATCGATCATTCTTATCGTTTTAAAAACATCTATCATATATATATTGTGTAGATTTTTTGGGTTTAAGAGTACACCTGCTATACAAGCTGGGTTACTGCTTTCACAAGGCGGTGAATTTGCGTTTATTTTATTTCGCTTAGCAGATGAGCTAAATGTGCTACCAAGTGAAATCGCTCAAGTACTTATGATGGTAACTACAGTAACCATGGCTTTCACTCCTCTTTTATCGGGGCTTGGAGATTGGATAGCAAACTCATTTAGCACTGAGAAAACAATATTAGATGATGAAGCTGTTGAAACAGATACACAAGATCTTTATAACCATGTAATAGTTGCTGGATTTGGTAGAGTGGGATATATGATAACAAAAATGCTTACTGCAGAGCATTTAAGTTACGTTGTTGTAGATATTCAATCGAAAATAGTCAAAGAAGGAAAAAGTGATAGTTTTCCTATATATCTTGGAGATGTTACAAGATGTGAAATTTTAAAATCAGTAGGAATAGAAAGAGCACAAGCTCTCGTTATTTCAATAAAGAATGAAGTTACTATAAAAAAAGTTATTTCCTTAGTTGCTGCAAATTTTCCGCATGTAAATATTGTAATACGCTTACCAGATCTGAGTAATGTGGAGGTTTATAGAGATCTAGGAGCTAGTAAAATTATTCCTGAAACATCTGAGATAGGATTGCAGCTAGGTGGAGCTGCACTGAGCCTCAGTGGTATTAGCGAAAGTGGAGTTACGTCTTTAAAAAGTAGATTTAGAAAAGGTAATTATAGTATGTTAAAAGACCTTGGTAGTGATAAAGATGAATGACTACTTTTCTAATTTTATGTACAGAAAGCTTCAAGTTTTATTGAGGTTTTGCCTATAGTAAATTACGCACACAATCAACCAAGTTAAGGAAAGTGCAAACCAAGTGATTGCATATTCCAAATGCTTCATTGGCTGTATAGCTAATTTGCTGCCAAAATTGTTCGGCCACAATATACACTTCTCTAGCTTAATACCTAACTCATTGGAAATTTCTTCTGTACTTAGGGTAAACCATGTATTCGAAGCAGTATCGTTCTTGATAAACCAATTTTTGCTTTTATTGCTATCGCAATATAAAGTTCCATCTGCAACTACTTTTTCAATTTTTACTTTTTCCTCTTTTTTTTCTTTAACTATTCCTTTGTTCACTAACATATAATTTCCAGTAGTAAGCAGCATGGGAGACAACACATAATAGCCGTGTTGCCCTGCAAAAACATATAGTTCTATGCCACTTAGAATCCCACCAATCTTGACATGCCTATAGTTAAATTTTTCAAGGTCGTTATTGGGCAACAGATGAACAACAGGAAGATTCATATTTTTGATAATATTATTCTTCCAGTTCAATCTGAATACTTGCCATAATCCTAATAAAAAAAGGAGCAAACAAGGTACAATTAAAATAAATACTATCTTTTTTAACACTCTATATTTGTGTTCTTAAATAGTTTTCAACACCCATTAGTTCAATAAGATCGATCTGCTTCTCAATCCAATGGAAGTGCTCTTCTTCATTTTTTAACATCTCTTCTAATAACATTACACTAACAAAATCTTTTTCTTTCTCAGCGATAGAAGTCGTTTCTTTGATATCCTTAATACCTTTTCCCTCTAATTTCAAATTAGCTTCTAAGATTTTTTGTATTGTATCTTTTGTAAACTTTCCATCATACTTTGAGATTCCATTTGTATCTTGAAAATTTGGGACTCCTTTAAACAACAAAATTCTTTCTGCCAACTTGTTTGCATGTTCAAGTTCTTCGTTAAGCTCATTTTTTACCTTTTCTGCAAGTCTATTAATTCCATTGTTTTTGAGAACCGCAAAATGCAAAAGATACTGGCGTACAGAAGTCAGCTCATTGGTCAATAATTTGTTCAAATGTTTTACTATCTCTTCATTCATAATCTTCCCTGAGTTCAATTTATCAGCATAATTTACATGATAACGATAGTTATAGCAACTCATTTAATAGTTCCTTTGATAACAACCGTATTAAATAGCATGTCGTGGTATGTCTGTTTTTTCTTAGAGAAGCAAGCAACTAGATACCAATAGAGGGTGAGCAGCACTATAATTACTTTCAATGCACTCAAGACATTCACTAATACCTCCTGATCTTGCAAAAATTCAGTAAGGACAACTACTACACTGTTTAACAAAGGAAGAAAAAACTGGGAAGTGCTTCTGTCAAACGCTAAATTCAAGTCTATTTTAGAATAATCTAAATTGATAGTATATATATTCATTAACTGTTGACCTGGAGTTGCTTGGGCCTTTGAAGATATAAAATATGTGAAGTAACTACAATTTACACACATGTATGATAGATGTAAGATCAACGGAGAATCCTCTAATAGCAGTATAATTAATAAAGTTGGAATTAATAAAATTGCTACATCTATTAAATATGCGCAAAAGCGCCTTTGTATACTGGCAATCTCTGTCATTACCTATCTTCTAAATACTTTATTATAAAATCTGTAAGTTTATCAAAATGTTGAAAACATAACAAACCGCTTATTGATTGACCGTATATAATAGGTAAACAATTGGCATTTTGTGCACACAGAACATCTGTGATGCTATCACCAACGAAAAACACATTTTCTCTATTTATAGGTAACGTACTCTCCTCTAGTACAAATAGCAGTGGAGTTGCAGATGGTTTATCTTCCGCAGTATCGCATGAACCAACTACTCTTTCAAAGTAAGAATCTAGTTTAAAATAGGCAACTTCTTTACGTAAATTAGTATTTTTCTTATTACTTACTATTGCTAGATAAATATTGTGGCTTTTCAGTGTCTGCAACATTTTCTCTACTCCTTGATTCAGAGCAATGTTTTGCAATAGTGCATCATCTAAATATTGTTGATATATCTGATTTGCTTTTTTCCACTGATCGCCAAATAAATTGACCATATAGCTCTTTCTCGACTCATGGGAATTTCTATCGGCAGCTTTATTACTATACCCCATTGAGTTTATGGTATGCTTAATAGCATTAAAAATGTTATCTTGAGTGTCAACTAAGGTATTATCCCAATCGAATACTACTGCTAGTTGACTATCCTTCATCTCTTATATGGTTATACATTTTAACTTAAGTAAGTAAATAGCATTTTAATAAAAAAAATATAAATAGAACGCTCTACCACAAGTTATGTTAACTGTTTTTTATATAATTAGCTAATATACTCGTTATATGATATATTTTAATAGGTAGCAGGTATGGCGCAGACATCTAAAGAAAGTGTTGAAAAAAAGTTTAAAGATGTTTTTGAACGTTCTCCAGGTGCTTTTCCAGAAGGCACCTCATTAGAAGAGAAGGTTAATTATATTGCAAAAGGAACCAAGGCTCTAAAAGCTGTAAAAAGTAAGGAGCTTGAGAACAAAATGGAAAATATTGCAAAGTTAAACAAAGAACTTGAAAAACGACAAAGACAGAACGACGAAGAAATAGATAAACTTAGACGATCAACACAAGAGTTAAGGAAAGAGTTTGGTACAAGTAAAAGAAAGAAATCTAATAATAAAAAACTTGAGCAAGGTGAAAAGGATAGTGCACCTCAGCCACAAGAAAATCAAAAAGAAGAAGGGCTTTTTAGTCTCCTGAAACGCTTTGTTAAGAAAATATTAGAAAAACTTTTAGGTGAAGATGAAAAGAGCGTAGAGAATACTCATGACATGAGAGAAGCTGCTCAAAGAAATACACTAAATAACGAGGTGCAACAAAAAAGTATGGATCAGAGTTCTTTCATAAATATAAATGGAGAAGAGTTCAATTTAGAACCGGAAAAGGCTTTTAATTATCAGGATAAAGCTCTTAAAGTTAGTATTACATATAATAGTCCTGAGACAAAGCAAAATCTGCAGCAAGATACAACTTCTCTCAATATTGCTAATGCGATTAACTTAAATATCAATGGTAAGGAATATAATGTACAACCTGGTAAGTCTTTCAATTATAAAAATCCCGGCTTAGAGATCAGCGTAATAAACGGTCATCAACAAAGTAAGAACTTTGATAGAATTTTAAATCAGGACCAAAGTGTAAGCGAGGGTTTGAAGCAGGCAACAAAGCTTGAAAACCCAACGATAACACCTGTTAATACTCCTAAAGTAAATACAGGTCGTGAAAGGTGATCCGCTTTCAAGCTTCATTATACCGCCACGAACCGTCATTCCGCCGCGGTATCTCTTAGCCGCTAACAAGAGATCCCGCTAACAAGCAGCGGGATGACGAATTGCTTAACCTTCATTCCGCCACGAACCGTCATGCCACCGCGGCGCTAACAAGAGATCCCGCTGCGGGATGACGGTTGTCAGGCTAGCCTGTCATCCCAGTGCCCAGACACTGGTTTACTTTATGATGATGTCATGAAAGTAACTTTCCATCCAAAAGGGTGTCATCCCAGTGCGTGACACTGGGATCTCATTTCGTAACTTCATAGTATAAATTATTTCAAATTGTATCTATTTGCAAATATAGTAATTTTGCATAAAAAATTAGATCCCAGTGTCACGCACTGGGATGACAAGAAGAGGGCTACTCGGATGATAAATAAAGGAGCACTGGCATGACACCTGTAGCCCTACGTCATACCGCGATTCATTCGCGGTATCTCTAGATCCCGCTAACACGTAGCGGGATGACGAGGTTATCGTCATACCACCGCAGACCGTCATACCGCCGCGGCGCTAACAAGAGATCCCGCTAACAAGCAGCGGGATGACGAATTGCTTAACCTTCATTCCGCCACGAACCGTCATTCCGCCGCAGACCGTCATACCGCGATTCATTCGCGGTATCTCATCCGCTAACAAGAGATCCCACTAACACGTAGCGGGATGACGAATTGCTTAACCGTCATTCCGCCACGAACCGTCATTCCGCGATTCATTCGCGGTATCTCATCCGCTAACACGCAGCAGATCGTCATACCGCCGCGGTATCTCTTAACATAGATCCCGCTGCGGGATGACGGTTGTCGGTGAACCTAAGTTACTTTAGCCACAAACATTAAGCAAACGAAAAAAAAGGCAAAAGAAGCCCTGGTCATTGTCTATTTTCTGTATTGGCGTTTTTTAAATCTTAAACACTGCAATTTAGCTGCTTTTAAACGTAACTCACCTTAGTTTAAATGTTTAAGAAATTTACTAAGCAGAAAAAAAGGCAAAAGAAACCCCGCGTTAGCTAGTTGTCACTCTCTAATCCTGCAAATTGGCGTACTATACTGTCTTAAACGCTTTGTAAGCGCGTTTCAGCTTATATAGGTAAAAACCTAGAAATATTGTGAAGACATAAGGTGCTCATAGTGCAAAAAATTAAAAATAAGACGCCAATTACGTTGTTTTCTTGCTGTTTAATCTGCACAGATGAAGATAACTGAATACCTTCAGTTTCATAATAAGGGGGCTGGCGAGGCTTGTCAAGTAGTTTTTAGCCCCGTTTCTGTGAGCTACCTGATGACACCATTGCTGCAGCTAAAAACTTTCATTTTAACAGTTAAACAAGGCCAAATTTAATAGAGAGAGGATTTTTTTATTTTCTCATTCTTCTCATTTTTCTCTCTAACAATTTTTTTTCCGCTTAATATGTCCTTTATTTCATCTCCTGTTAAAGTTTCAAACTCCAGTAGATTCTCGGCAATGAGATCTAAGCCTTTCTTATGCTTGGTCAAAATGTCTTTCGCTTTTTCATAGCAAGAAGACACAACTTTCTTCACTTCTTCATCTATAAGTTTTAACGTATCTTCAGAAATTATCTCAGAACCATGCATAGTTTGTTCGCGATTGTGATAGATCGGACCTATTTTGTCGCTCATTCCCCATTTTGTTACCATGGAACGTGATAAATCTGATGCTAGTTTTATATCTGAAGATGCGCCGCTTGTGACTTTATCGTAGCCAAAAATTAGCTCTTCTGCCACACGTCCACCCATTGCAACAGTTATATCTGCTAGCATCTTTTCTCTTGTGAGGGACACTCTATCTGTTTCTGGTAGTCTCATAACTAAACCGAGTGCCCTACCGCGTGGAATAATTGTTGCTTTGTGTATAGGATCAGAAGCAGGCATATTAACAGCAATCACCGCATGGCCAGCTTCATGGTATGCAGTCAGTCTCTTTTCCTCTTCTGTCATAATGAGAGATCGCCTTTCCACACCCATCATCACTTTATCACGTGCATATTCGAAATCATCCATGGTAACAATCTTCTTGTTTCTTCTTGCAGCAATAAGCGCAGATTCGTTCACTAAATTTGCTAAATCAGCCCCTGAAAAACCAGGTGTTCCTCTTGCAACTGTTTTCACATTGACATCAGGGGCCATTGATATTTTCTTTATATGCGTATTTAATATTTTCTCGCGCCCATTTATATCGGGTAAAGAAATAGTAATCTGCCGGTCAAAACGACCAGGCCTAAGCAGTGCTGGATCTAAGACATCCGGACGGTTAGTCGCAGCAATTATTATTACGCCCTCATTAGACTCAAAGCCATCCATCTCAACTAATAACTGATTTAATGTTTGTTCTCTTTCGTCATTACCACCACCAAGACCAATGCCACGATGTCTACCCACCGCATCTATCTCATCTATAAAAATTATACAAGGAGCATTTTTCTTGCCTTGATCAAACATATCACGAACACGGCTCGCACCAACACCAACAAACATCTCAACAAAATCAGATCCAGAAATGCTAAAGAATGGCACATTAGCTTCTCCTGCAATTGCACGAGCAAGTAAAGTTTTACCAGTTCCAGGAGAGCCAATTAAAAGGCACCCTTTTGGTATTTTTCCACCTAATATTTGAAATTTTTGCCTTTGTTTAAGGAAATCAACGATTTCTACTAGCTCTTCTTTTGCTTCATCAATTCCGGCAACATCATCAAATGTTACTTTTTTCCCACTAGTCATGAGTCTAGCCCTTGACTTGCCAAAGCTTATAGTTCTGTTGCCCCCCGCTTGTGTTTGTTTAAGAAAGAATAGCAAAAAGCCAATAAAAATAAATGTTGGGACCCATGAGATAAGTAATCCACCAATTACGTTCATGGCAGAATCTCCAGTTAAAAAGGAGAATCTCACTTTTCTATCATGTAAATTTTTTATTAGGTCGCTATATATAACACCGCTTGAGTTGAAACTTGAACCATCCCTAAACTTGCCCTCAATGCTCTGGTTTTTTATGACAATATTTTCTACATCATTGTCTTCTAGTCTAGTTAAAAATTCCGAAAAAGGTATGGTTGTTTTACTTCTACCTACATTTCCGCTGAACTGAATATAAGCAACTGAAATAAGAACAATAATTACTAACCAGATCAATAAGCCTTCTAAAAATTTTTTCATTTTTATTTCTAACTAAACACTAATCAAGCTTATCAAATTTTGTTTTATTGTGCTATTAATAATGCATTGAACCTTATCGTCATTGGTATTTTTTCCGTTATAATTTACATCAGGATAAGCAAGCACCTTTCCATCTTTTTGTACTGTAGGCAAAGAGTAGAAAACTTCAGGGCAGCAGTTGTAATCCTTCAGAAATTCAGGAACTTTTTGTGTTTTTTTTAATGGAGCGATGATAACTGAACACTCTTGATTTCCGAGTATTGTGCAGCTAAATCTGTTATCCCATTGAGTAGGTTCATTTAAAGGTAGGTTTACAGTAATTTCTTGTATCCTTAACGATTCTCTAATTATTAAGATATTTTCTCCATATTTTCTTATTTTGCACCCAGAAAGTGTGCAGTTAACATTACTATCCTTTTGCAATATTTTATTAAATATTACGATAAGGCTGTTGTACCTTGGTTTATAATGTTTACTGGCAATTGCCATTATAGAGTAAAGAAGAATCCTCAAGGCTATTTCCTCTGGCAATTGATAAAATTCACTTAGTTTAATTTCAATATAACCAAGATCATGAACATTAACACAGTCATTAAATGCAAGGCGTGTGTAGTGCATCAACGCTTTTGCAGCTCTTTTCATATGAAGGGCTGTGAGGCATATTCGCTCTGTTAAAATCTCTTGATTGTTACTTACTTTAAGTAAGCTACGGTATAAAGTTCGCCTGTATTTTAAGTTATAGTTGCTTCTATCTTCGATCCATTTTAACCGGTGAAGCTTAGCGTACTTTTCTATTTCACTACGACTAAAATTTAACAATGGCCTAAATATATAAATACCATTTAAGAAAGATTTGTAATCCATTGATGATAATCCATCTACGCCACTACCTCGCTCCAATCTTAATAAGAACGTTTCTGCTTGATCATCTTTGTGATGAGCAACGAGCAAACATTTAACATTATTGTTTTTACACCACTCTGCTAGTAACTTATATCGTGCTTTTCGTGCCTGTAACTGAATATTACCTTTAATATTTTGCTTCTCCCAATTTAATATGAACGATTCCTTTGCTCCAAGCTCTTTTGCATAACTTATAACAAAATCAGCTTCTTTTTGAGACTCTGAACGTAACCCATGATTTACTGTTAATGCTATAGGAAGTGAAAGCTTGTTTTTTTTTGCCCAGTTAGTCATTAAGTGCAGTAAGACTATACTATCTACACCACCTGATACTGCAACTGCGATTTGGTTATGGAAAGCAAAGCTATTAGCTATATTTTGAAATAATAACTCTAATTCCATTATGTTTCTTGATGGCCAGATAGTCTCTATGTCATACAGCAACTTATTTGTGGTATATATAGATCCAACTAACAAGGAGCGAAATATGACAAGTTTGTCCTTTTTTGTCTACCCCAGTGCCCTTTCTTTATGTCATCCCAGTGCTTGACACTGGGATCCAGGTTTTAATGCAAGAAACTATTTCTTTATTCCAGAAAATGAAAATTCTACTCTACGATTTTTAGCATGCTCTTTTTCATATTTAGAATTTCTAGAATCATCTTTTACATTAACCAAAGGCTCAGTTTCACCTTTAGAAGCAGTTTTTATTCTGTTTTCTATGTAGGGTGTACAACTAACCATAAATTTTTTAGCTGCATCTGCCCTTCTAGCGCCTAGCGCAAGATTATATTCATGAGAACCACGGTTGTCAGTGTGACCAGTTAAAGTAACCTTCGCGTCAGGGTTATCTTGTAACACCTCCATTACGTCAAGTAATGCATCTGCACTTACTTCAGTAATATTAGATTCATCATAACCAAAGAAAACTCTTTTATCACCTATCTGCTTAACAACAGAATTTATTTTATTTGTTGTATTTGCTCCTTTTTTTGGGCAAGAACTTACACCAGTAAGTAATAAACAAAAACAGCACATTATAACCAGTCTACTCCACATTACTAAACCTCCATAAATTTTAAATAGTGCGTAACTTTAATTTGAGCACCTAATATCTCCCCATATTGTAACATAGTCAAGAGAAATAAAATACTAAATACTTTTTCTACAACCTTACAATTAATTTTCTTATAATATGCTGGACTCTGAGTAGAAAAATCCAATAAAGGAATAAAAAGTACAATTTTTTATTGTACTTTAAGCAAATATACTTTTAACTTTATTATTAATCTATTACGATATTAAACAGATGTTTTCTAAAACAATGAACAAATTATGAAATCTTATAAGTTTTTAGAGGAAGTATTATATAGAGTAAAGAATATCGAAAATACGCTAAAAGTACTAAACCAAAGCCAATTGAATATAGAGGACAAAGTTGAACAAATGAGTCTTCTAGAAGAAATCAGACATGAAATTATCTCTCATGACGCAATAAAGGAATCATTAGCAGATGCTCTTGGTAACAAAAAAAGTGCAAATATTCAGCAGCTAAAGTTAATAGAGAGAATACATAAAAGCAACAATGCTGTTCCTATTAATCTAGTAAAGTCTTTATCCAAAGCTAAGGTTGAATGCCAAAATTTATGGAAACTATCTCATTCTGAAACCAGTAACTTAGAAAAACTAAAAGAACGTTTTACTGATTTAATCAAACTCATTCGCGAAGTAGCTTCTATAAAATCGCAGCAATTAAAATGCTCAAAATACGACTCACTGCTTGCTGACTATGACTCTGATATCACAGAAAAGAATATAAGGGAAGTATTCCCCAAGGTAGGCAAATTTTTTAGCGAAAATGTGGATAAAATAATTGAAAAGCAGAAAAAGGATAAGGTTACTAATATACAAAGAGTTGCTACTCAGAAGCAGATTGAACTTGGCTCGTTATGTTTACAGCAAATGGGTATTGCACTAAATGAGATTCGTACTTCTTATTACTACTCTATAGATTATGACGAGTCTGATTTTTGTTATGGTTTATTTTCACTTTTACGGCATAGTGGTTATGCAATTTATCAAAAATGTTTAGCGCAAAATTCTATAAGTAGCCCAATTACGAGACATGTTATGTATGAAACTCAAGGGTTATTCATGGAAAGGATGATTGGAACATCCAGAGAATTTATTGAGTTCATTCAACCACACATAAAAGAGAAATTTGCTATAAAAAGCAAAACTAATAGTAGTGTTGAAAATTTGTACTTGGTTTTCAATGAAATAAACCTTTCCTCTTCTTTAAAGAACACAGATGAATTTAGTCTGTTAGCTCATATTATGTTGAGAACTAGGTTAGAACAGGATATAATAAATGGTACATTGGAAGTTAAGAATCTGCACGATGCGTGGCTGGAAGGTATGAAGCACTATAAAATTCCAGTAAAAGCTAAAAATGAGCTGGACACTTATTTTCAAGATGAATGTTGGGCAAGCGGTGTTATGGGCTACTTTCCTATAAAAATCATTGCTTTAATTGCTGCTGTGCAGATTTTCTCTTTCGTTAAAAAGAATCATTACGAATCATTAAGTGCTATAATAAAAGGAGATTTTAGTTTACTTATCAGTTGGTTATCTCAAAATATATACAGTGCAAAGTGTGGCTTGGAACTGCTAAAAAAAGTAACAGGCAAGGGTTTAGAAGTTGAGTGTGTTACTTACTACCTATCTGAAAAGTATAATTTGTCTCAATAAATGGTTTTCTTGAGTTATGTATGAATTTTGTTCGAAAATTAACTGGAAAGTTTTATAGCCTTTTTACTTTCAAAGGTTTGTTTGCTAGCGATATTGCCATAGACCTTGGTACTGCAAACACGTTAGTTTATCAGAAAAATCAGGGAATAGTGCTTGATGAGCCTTCAGTTGTAGCAAGAATAAAAGAAAAAGGAAGTTACGTTCCTTATGCTTTTGGTAAAAAAGCTAAAATGATGCTTGGAAAAACGCCTGGAGAAATAGAGGCGATAAGGCCCTTAAAAGATGGAGTCATTGCTGATTTTAAAAGTGCGGAAGAAATGCTAAAATATTTCATACGCAGTGCAAACACAAAATTCACTGTTAATAAACCTAATATTATCATATGCGTTCCATCTGGATCCACGCCAGTTGAAAGGCGTGCTATACAAGATGCAGCAGAAAGTGCTGGTGCAAATGAAGTATTTTTGATTGAAGAACCAATGGCTGCAGCAATCGGAGCTGGGCTCCCGGTTACTGAACCTGAGGGTTCTATGATCGTTGATATAGGAGGCGGTACAACTGAAGTTGCAATTATTTCTTTAGGTGGAATTGTTTATTCACGTTCTGCCAGAGTAGGTGGCGATATTATGGATGAAGCAATAAAATCGTATATTCGTGAAAATCATAAGTTATTAATCGGTGAAACAACCGCTGAGAAAATTAAGAAAAGCATAGGTTCAGCCAGTCTGCCAGGTGAAAATAACAAAGAGGGAATGATAATTAAAGGCAGGGATTTAGTGAGTGGCATGCCAAAAGAAATGCTTTTATCAGAGTATCAAGTTGCAGAGAGTTTAATAGAGCCTGTACATCAGATAATTTCTGCTATTAAGACTGCGCTGGAGAGCACTCCACCTGAACTTTCTTCTGATATAGTCGATAGAGGAATAATTTTATCCGGTGGTGGTGGATTATTGCGTAACTTAGGCAAAGTTATCAGTGAAACAACAAAATTACCGGTTCGTGTTGCAGATGAACCACTTTGTTGTGTTGCCTTGGGTAGTGGAAAAGTGCTTGAAAACATGGATTATTTTGGCCATGTTTTATTCAAGCAAGATTGATCACGATTTTGGTTGTTGAAATTTTTCAATTTTAAGGTTCTCAAGAAATATTTCTTATTGTGAAATCGTGCATAAGTTGCACTAACTCTTTCAATTTTCATATTGTTCTGTACAATATCTATAGCTAGAGTAATAGATTTACCTGCAATTTGATAAGCGTAAAACTTGTCATTCCGCTACTTGTTAGCGGAATCTATCCGCGGCGGTATGACGTAGGGCTGTGCTAGCTATATTAATAAACTCGGATAACCATGCTAAAAGAATTTGAAATTGAACCTCTGCTAAAAGATAAAGCTCCGCACCAGACTAAGGCTGTTGTTGCAATGTCCGGGGGAGTTGATAGCTCGGTTGCTGCAGCACTGCTACATAACCTTGGGTACCAGGTGATAGGTGTGACTCTTCAACTCTATGGCACTGACGGTAATGCTAACGCAAGAAAGGGTGCATGCTGCGCTGGACAGGATATTTATGACGCTAAGCGCGTGGCTGAAAGTGTTGGCTTTCCTCACTATATTTTAAACTACGAGGAAATATTCAAAAAGGAAGTAATAGAGGATTTTGCAAGTACCTATATGCGTGGGGAAACTCCCATACCATGCGTAAGATGCAACCAAACGGTAAAATTTCGTGATCTATTGCAAGTTACAAAAAATCTTGGTGCGGATGTGCTCGTAACAGGACATTACGTGAGAAGATTAGAAAAAAATGGTGAGGTAAAGTTGTGTAGAAGCATTGATAAAAGTAAAGATCAAAGCTATTTTCTATTTGCTACAACAAAGGAGCAGTTGAAGCTTTTGCGATTTCCACTCGGTGGGTTCTATAAAAGTGATATAAGAAAACTAGCAAAGTATTTTAGTTTGCAAATTTCTGAAAAACCAGACAGCCAAGACATATGTTTCGTTTCCGAAAGCTATAGCAAAACAATAGCTAAACTAGCTCCACGATCTGTACAGAAAGGCAAAATAGTGGACATTAAGGGAAGAGTGTTAGGTGAGCACAGTGGCATAGTAAATTTTACAGTGGGCCAAAGAAGAGGCCTCGGTATCGCACACAATGAACCTCTTTATGTGATAAAAATTAATACAGAAAATAATGAGGTTATAGTCGGGCCGATCAATGCTCTAATGCAAAAAAAGATATTGGTCAAAGAGTTAAATTGGTTAGAACAACCAAAAGAAGGCATGGAAGTAACTGTGAAGCTCAGGTCATCACATGCAGGAAGTTTAGCAACAATACATTCAACTGACGAAAAAAATAAAGCCTGTGTCATTTTAAACGACGATTACTTTGGCATTAGTCCAGGTCAAGCCTGTGTAGCGTATAAAGATGAGCAAGTAATTGGCGGTGGATGGATATGCTCTTAACTAAAGGCTTTAATGCAGAGTGTAAACGTACAATAATATTTATTGCTATTTTACCCCATATCACTTATACTATAAAGCAGGACGTTATAGGTTTTGCAATGGTAAAAGAAGTTGAAGAGCTGATAAAAATTGTTGGTAAGGATAATTTATTAGAGACGTTATTTATTTTTTTAGGTAGCTTTCAACATGTTGGTTTGTATTGCAACATGGATGGCAGAAATCATGTTGATTTACCTGCATTTATTAGAAAAGAAGAAGAACCATTAGATAAATATTTTAACTTAAAATTCAGCCTACAAGGGCTATTTTTAATTTATATTCAAGCTTATGAAGCTCTTGTAGAGAATACTCAGCTAAATACTCAAGAAGTAATTGATAAAATATATGCTGCAATTGAAAATAAAAGAATGTCTACTAGTCGTACGGTGCTGAAAGAACTGCTAGAGGAAGTTATAGATCGAGCAGAATTGACAGAAGATCAAAAAAAATTAAAGCTTCTTAACGTTTTGGCAAATCCAAAGAGAAACCCAGTATTTGAAACAGTAGAAGATTTTGAAAATAAGGTATTTACTGACATCAAAAAACTGTTAAATGAAAAATCTGATAAAGAGTTTTATTTTAATAAATTTGTTATCGATTGTTACTATTCTATTCATCAAGATATAAAAGTAGATAGAGATGTGGCTTTATTATTTTCTCTATTATATCCTTTGGGAGGTAGTTATAAGAAACCTTTGTCACCTGACAAAATAACAAAAAGAGAAGTACTAGAGTTAG
Organism: Wolbachia endosymbiont of Aedes albopictus; assembly: GCF_024804185.1. Taxonomy (NCBI): domain Bacteria; kingdom Pseudomonadati; phylum Pseudomonadota; class Alphaproteobacteria; order Rickettsiales; family Anaplasmataceae; genus Wolbachia; species Wolbachia endosymbiont of Aedes albopictus. The sequence goes on along the minus strand of NZ_CP101657.1, from coordinate 483,077 downwards.
ATAGGAATTTGTTAATAAACGATTATATAGTGCTTTTATCCAGTATACTACATAAAGAAATTAATCTAACAAATGAAGACGGAATAATTAAGTATAAAATCTATCATGATAGTATAGATTCGAGGGAAGAGAACTTGAAGGATGTATACAGATTATATACTATAAATGCAAAAAATACCCTAAAGCAACTGCTAAAAAACCAAAACAGCGATGAATTTGAGCAATTAGTAACAAGCCCTGAGAATATATACTACTCAGTGTTGCCAGAAGAGAATGAATATGAGCCAAATTTCATTGTCAGCAAGAAAAATCATAAAAATACAGTCTGTAAACTTATTTTAGGTGTGTTTGTATTATCTGTTGGGTTATATGTTGCTGATTATTTCCTTATGGAGCAAAAATTATTTAATCCAATGAAAGGTGTCCTACCACAGGATAATTTTGTTAATCTAGTAATTGCTGCGGTGCTTACTATCGTAATAGTGTATGCTTTATTTCAGTTATTGAAATCACCACAGGAACCACCGCTTTCAACAGTCAATGAGATGATGAATGAAAATTTAAAACCGCTCATGCAAAACAAGCCTAGAACTACATAAATGTAGCAACTTAAAAGCATATATTGTATAATGCTTATTCTTAAGTTAAGAAGGTAATTTATGGATTCAAGTAAAATAACAGCGGGACCAAATGCGGTGAATGTGGTAATTGAAATAAGTGCAAATGCTGAGCCTGTAAAGTATGAATTTAATAAAGAGCTTGGGTTGTTACAAGTTGACAGATTTTTGTCTACCTCAATGACTTACCCTTGCAATTATGGGTTTATACCAAATACCTGCGCAGGTGATGGTGATCCTGTGGATGTTTTGGTGCTAACTCAATTTCCCTTAGCATCTAGTGTTTTAATATCGGTGCGTCCAATAGGCGCATTACTCACTAAAGATGAAAAAGGAGAAGATGAAAAGATATTAGCTGTGCCTATTTCCAGTGTTGATAGCTATTATGACAATATAAAGGACTATTCTGACTTATCTAAAAACCTATTAGATAAAATTGCTCATTTCTTTTCTCATTATAAAGATCTAGAAAAGGGAAAAGAGGTAGCAGTTGGAGAATGGGTTGGTATAGAAGAAGCAAAGAAAATCATTGAAAAAAGCAGAAGTTAGTTTTTATTGATTTATAGCTAAAGTGGCTTAGGTTTGCCTACAATTTGAAAAACAACAAATTCGTCATTCCGCTACTTGTTAGCGGCTGAGATACCGCGCACAACTGTACGAATATTCATTCTTGAAGGTAAACTGCACAGCAAATGGTGTCATTCCAGTCTGGAATCCAGCTTTTTCATCCAAGACGGCAGCGCCTCCTTCTTCTGTCATCCCAGTGCTTGACACTGGGATCTCATTTTACTTTATGATGATGTCATGAAAGTAGCTGACACTGGGATCCAGAAGACTTAATTTCAACCAAATAATAAAGGCTAGATCCCAGTGTCACGCACTGGGATGACAAAAAAGGAGCACTGGGATGACATCATAGGGGCGCTGGCCTCCTGCTAGACAACGTTCGTACAGCTATGGAATGAATCGCGGTATGATGTAGGGAGACCTTTCTTGGGTTAGCTATAGATTTTTGTACCACAGATCTAAAAATTACAGTTGTTCGGAAAAATGTTGCAATTAAAAGCATTAGACAGGCGGTAGAGGTCTTGGTATTATATAATCTTTAGGTTCTAAATTTGGAAGGGTGGCCGAGCGGCTGAAGGCGGCGGTTTGCTAAACCGTTATACGACCCAAAAGTCGTATCGAGGGTTCGAATCCCTCTCCTTCCGTATACTGTTTAGCACGGTCTGAATTCGCTATATTGGCATGTTTTAGCCTGTTTGCCTGATCTTATTGCAATGGTTTTTTTATTTCCGTCTTTAGCTATTGAAAAGTTGGCTAGCGTTGACTCAGTATTTATTATAGAATTGGTTGTTAACCTTACTTATATGCATAAAATACTAATTTTACTGTTGATAGTGTTGCCACTTAGGTTGCTTGCAACCGAGATTGAAATTGTTGCAGATGTAAATGGTGAGCCAATTTCAAATTTAGATATCGAAAAACGCATCAACTTTATAAATTCATTGTTTGGCACTCAAAGTGTTAATCAAAAAGAAGCAAAACCTCAAATTCTTAGGGAGCTAATAGACGAAATTATCATTATCAATGAAGCGCAGAGGCTGAGTATAAAATTGAGCAATGAGGAGTTAGATAATGCTATCATATTATTTTTAACCCAAAGTTTTAAGCTTAAGGCTAATGAAGTTGATCAATACATAAAAAAGCATAATATAGATCCTAGTATTTTAAGAAAACAAATAAAATGTCAGTTACTATGGAGCAAAATTATTGAAGTAAGAATTGTGCCATTTATTAATATAAGCGATAAAGAAGTAGATGATGTAAAAAGGCAAATAGAAAAGCCGGATTATCTTACCACGTTCCAAGAGTTTATAATTCCTGATCAAAAAGACAAGGACATTTATGGTATAGCTGAAGATCTAGTAAAAAAATTACGTAATAGTAATAACCCAGAATCTCCAATAAAGATGCGTAAAGCAACAGTTAATTTAAGTCAGCTCAAAGATAAACTTAAGAGCGTTTTAGAAAGACTAGAAACCGGCGATATAGCAGGTCCATTCAGTTTCAGTGAAGGTTACTCTATTATAAAAGTCATAGACAAGGTACAACTTAATTATGCACTGCTGGAAAGCACTTTAAAATTAAAACAGATTGTGGTTGAGGGTTCAGAAAGTTTATTCTCTAATTTTAAAGAGCAAAAGGTCAATTGTTTAAATTTTGACAAATTAGCAGATGATTTTAGGTTGCCAAATGCAAAAGAGTTTGAAATAAAAATGCGAGATTTAAATCCTGATTTACAGATTTTATTTAGTAAAACAAGTGTGAATGAAATATTAGAATTGAGAGAAAATGGCACTGCAAAGTTGATGATGTTGTGTGATATCAAGAGTAATGTAGCGGATATAGAAGCAATTAAACAGCAGACGTACCAACAAAAGATTATGATACAAAGCAACTTGTTATTAGATGATATGCGTAAAAATGTAGCTGTCAGTTATCGGTATAGTTGAAGTCAGAGAGTGTCCTTGTTTCTGTCTTTGTGTACGAAAATTACTTTGTTCTATAAAATTTCAAAAAATTTGAACAAATATAGTTAAAATAGCACATGAAGAATATAATGCTAATTGGTGGTGGAGTTGGAAATGCAGTATTATTTTCGATAGGGAAGGCGTGTCTTGAAAATAATAATAAGGTTTTGTACTTTGCTGGCTATAAGAAATTAAGTGATGTATTTAAACGAGCACTGATAGAGCGTGCATCAAATGCAGTAGTTTGGGCATGTGAAGAAGGATTGATAGAAACAAGCAGAGATCAAGATAAATCCTTTCATGGTAATATAGTTGATGCAATAGTCTCTTATCAACAAGGAAGATTAGGTATTAATTTAAACACTATAGATAAAATTATCACTATTGGTTCTGATAAAATGATGAAAGCTGTGAATGAAGCTAGAAAAACAATTTTAAAGCCATATCTGAGATCAGGCCACATAGCAATATCATCAGTTAATTCTCCTATGCAGTGTATGATGAAAGAAATCTGCGCTCAGTGTGTGCAGCAACATATAAATGCAAAAACAGGAGAAAAGAGTTTTGTTTATAGTTGCAGTAATCAAGACCAGGATATGGAATTTATTGACTTTGATTTTTTAAGTGAGCGCTTGAAGCAAAATAGTTTACAAGAAAAACTTACTGCAAAATGGATAGATCATGTTCAAAGATATTAAACAGCACAAAAAGGAAATAAGAGAGCAATATAGAGCTATAAGAAAAGATATTGATGAAAGTTATTCCAGTTATGCGGCAAGTTCCCTTATTAATCTCTTTAATCAGAACTTAAGTTACGTTAAAGGCAAAACAATTGCGGCTTACATTCCAATGGATGGGGAAATAAATGTTGTGCCTTTGATGTATAGCTTATTCGATTTAGGTTATAAAATAGCGGTTCCTGATAAAAATCAGTTACTAAAATTTGAGAAATGGAACAAAACAGATGAAGACGTAATTCCCGACACAATCATTACTCCTGTTGTTGCTTTTGATGATCATTTTAATAGATTAGGTTTTGGCGGTGGTTGGTATGATACAATGATAAAAAAATTACGGCCGCTTGGAAAAATATTTATAGGTGTAGCCTATGAGAAACAATATTGTAAAGATTTACCTGTAGAACAACATGATCAAAAATTGGATATTATAATCACTGAGATGTGTGTTAGATGTGGAGGTGGATTGCTCAAAAAAGTGGATAAAAGGGAGTAGCGTAACCCCACTTTCTGATAGTAATTTTTGCATCAAAATGCTCCTCAAATGCATCAACCCGGTCCTATGATTCCTTCTTCACTCACTCGTTCAGCATTTGAACTACCTAATTGAGAATCTGGCTTTATTTCCTGAGCTTTCTCATTAACTTTTTGTTCTACCTCTTTTATGTCACTACCAATTGCCATAATTGCAGGTTGAAATTCGCTCATAAAATCTACAAATTTCTCCATGTCTTCCTCATGAGTACTAGTACCCTTGCTCATAAGATTGTTCAAAAGACCAGCCTTATCTTCCCTTATTAACTGTCTTATTGCTGCTAGTTGCTCTTGATTCTGAAGCATTTTTATTATTTTTATTTCATTACTAAGCATTGTTCTTTCTCCTTCATCAGCTTCAAGATTCTTTTCCATTAAATTACTTATTAACTTTTCAAAATTATTTTCTCTTCTTTGAACCTCAGGTAATTTATCTATTAAATCCTTATATGAACTTTTCACTGCTTTTCCTACTTCAATCGCTCCTTCTTTTATTTTTTTCCCTGCCTTTCCTATACCTATTCCTACATAACGCGCTCCAATAGCTACAAGCGCTATTAATGTAGCAAGGACAATAAGCGGAGAAAATGCTACTCCCAATACTATTCCGGTAGAAGCTATTCCAATTTTTTTATTTGCAGATGCTGATTTAAAATAATTGACTAGATTGTCCAGTGGACCTTTATTATTATTTATAACATTACTTATTGCTTGCTGATTAACAGATTTTAACGCCTCTTCTATTATTTTTGAGTCAACATTTTCAAAAGTTAACCCTTTAAGTGCTTCTTCAATGAGTTTTATAAATAATTCTTTATTTACCTCCTTTTGCAAGCCTTGGTCATTAATTGCTAAACCTAAATCTTTGAGGTTCATCCCTTTAACTTGTTCTGATAGGGCTTCAAACAACTTCCCTTTTTCTTCCTGTGGGAACTGTGCAATGCTTTCTATTATATCTGAAATAGCTTTTCTTAGTTCTGGGTAGTCAGTGTCAAAAAACGTACTGTTTGTAGGTGCCATATTCAACTTCATCAACTATCAATATGCCTAATTATATATACTAATTATTAATTATATTATAATAAGTATGAGATAATTAATATAATAACCTCTTTCCAAATATAGAATTTGTATTAAAATATCTAGATTACATGAAATTAAGGTACTTTATGGGTGAAAAAAAATTAAAAGCTGCTGTGGTTTTATCAGGGTGTGGTCACCTTGACGGTGCAGAGGTAAGAGAAGCGGTTTTAAGTCTGCTTGTGCTTGATCAGCAGGATGTGGATGTTAAATGCTTTGCACCTGACATCAATATCACACAAGTTATGAATCATAAAACAAAGGAGGCAGTGAAAGAAAAAAGGAATGTACTTGTAGAAGCAGCAAGAATCGCAAGAGGCGAAATATATGACTTAAAAGGAGCCAAAGCTGAAAATTTTGACATGCTAGTTGTACCTGGTGGATACGGGGTTGCCAAAAATTTATCTGACTTAGCTGAAAATAAAGACATGGTGACAGTAATGCCTGAATTTGAAAGATTAGTTTCAGAATTTTTTGTTACAAAAAAGCCAATTGGAGCAATATGCATATCTCCAGCCATCATTGTTTCAATTTTAAGTAGCAAGATAGGTAAAGAAGAAAGTAAGGTTAAGGTAACTATAGGAGATGACAGAGAACAGTTGATAGAGAAGCTTGGTGGTGAACACATAAAGTGTGATACAGGGTTATCAATAGAAGACGAAGAACATAATGTATTTTCCTGTTCTGCTTATATGCGTAGCGACGAAAGTATATACTCTGTATATCAAGGGATAAAGCATATGATTGACAGCATGGTAAAAAAGATTAACAAAAAAACTAAACAGCCATTCCTCTAAGATGTAGTAATTTAGACTTCATTACACAATTAACTGTTGAATTTTACATTCCTAGCTGTATTATAGCTAAAGTGCTCTAGGTTTACAACTATAGCGGCGTGGCGTAGGACTGCACTAGCTATATATATTTAGCTCTTTTTTTATAAACGCAAGGTGTTTTATATGTCAGACCTTTTCTATATTGAAACTACGTGTTGTATGGACGGTCAGTGTGATGTCTATACAGGGGAAGTAAGTTTTAATGATGTCATGTTAGGCAAGTTCAGTCTAAATTCATGCAGCGGGAAAGAAGCTATGATAAATCTAGACGTTATTACATACGATATTAATATCGCTATTGATGGTCAAAATGGAAAGACAATAAAAAGAGACCTTAAAGGTCTTGAATTTGTAACTAAAGATGATGGTTCTTGGTATATTAATAAGGATTTTGGTAATGATAGATTTGAAGTTATAGTAAAGCAATCATAATTTTACATCTCAGGTGTAACATTTAGTATAGGTGCTATTCTATTTATAATGTTTTTTACTATAGGCGCAGCAATTATTCCCCCGGTGTGGTGTATCCCTTGAGGTTCATCAATAGCAATTAGCACTATATACCTTGGGTCAAGCATAGTTAGCACTCCTATAAATGACGCTATGTTTGCATCTTTGCTATATTTACCGTCTACAACTTTTTCCGCCGATCCAGTCTTTCCCCCTATTGAATATGCCTTTATTTTTGCTTTTCTGCCAGTGCCATCTGTTACTGCTGCGCGTAATAATTTTCTCATTTCCCTGGAGGTTTTTCTTGAGATAATTTGCTCTCCTATGCTTCTTTTATTCAATATCAAGGTTGCGTTATGAAATATTCCATTGTTGATTAATGCTGCTGCAGTTTGTGCAAGATGTATAGGAGTTACAGCTATACCATAACCATAAGATGCTGTTATTAAAGTGTTTTCACTCCATTTATCCGGGATTATCGGTGTGGACTTTTCTGGTATTTCTATTTTCAAAGGAGAAAATAGCTTCATAGCTTTAAAGTATTCTACTTGTTTTTCAATACCTAATTTGACTGCAATTTTTGCTGCACCAATGTTGGATGATTTTACAAATATATCTTGCACAGTAATTTTTGGAGTTTTAGATTTGTGAAAGTCCTGAATTTTATACTTTCCAATGGTGATTGGTGTTGATACGTCATATAAATCGCTAGTTTTTGTAACGTTTGCATCAAGGGCTGCGGCTATTGTAAAGTATTTTAATACCGACCCCATTTCATATACCCCAAGACTGGCGCGATTAAACTTTTGTACATCTTCTGCCTTATTCTGTAGGTTGGGGTTAAAATCAGGTAGACTGACCATTGAAATGACTTCACTATTTCTTACATTTAAAACAATTCCTACTCCGCCGAGTGCCTGATATCTGCTTACAGCTTTAGTTAGCTCTTCATGCACTATGCTTTGCACTCGTGTATCTAAGGATAGTTGAACATATTGATCAGCAGAGCGTGACCATCCCTGTCGGATGACAGAAGATTGTTCAGAAGCTTGGTCTGGTGTCATTCCAGTGCACTGACACTGGAATCCAGTTTTATGCGCAATTTCATCACAAACATTGTTTTTGACATATGTTTCTGGAATCCGTTGTTCATCACGTAATTTGTCAGTATTTTTATATCTGGATCCCAGTGTCACGCACTGGGATGACACCATCTGTTGTGTGGGGAATTGCTGTGCAGGAATTGCTTTCAAGTTGCAACATTCATACAACTGTATATCAGGTACTTGGATAACAGAATGTTGTTTGTTTTTACTTATATATGCCTCAACTCCTGCAATACCGTTGCCATCTATGTCAGTGTAACCAAGCACGTGTGAAAATAAATTACTGTGAGGATATATACGTTTTACATCGTTATAGAAGTTTATTCCTGGCACGCCGGCATTTTTTATTGCTAACAGTTCTTTTGGAGTTAAGTGCCGCTTTACCCAAGCAAATTTCTTTTTTGAAGTAAGTACTCTATATGAATTCTCGTATTCAAGATCATTCAAAATAGAACACAGTTGTGCTGCTATACTTTCCGGATTCTTTACTTTGGTTGCATCTGTATATAGTGATGTTGTGGGCACATTTGTTGCTATTACCACTCCATTTCTATCTAAAATATCAGGTTGTTTATGTACTGTATTATCTTTTCTAAAATTTTCTGAAGTAGTAGGTTGATCAAATGTTAAAGAGAATATGCGAAAAATAATTATTATATAAAACGTAAATAATGGTACTATAAAACACAGTGAGCGGAGCTTATTTTTAAGTAATGCTTGCATATTTACTTGATTTGACAAAAATGGAAATTATCTTAGCTGAGCCGCGAGGTTTTTGTGCCGGAGTAAAAAGAGCTGTGGACATATTAGCTATTACTTTAGAAAAATACAAAAACAAGTGCCAAGTTTATGTGCTACACGAAATTGTTCACAATAAATATATAGTAGAGGACTTTAAGAGACAAGGAGTGGTTTTTGTAAACAGTATCGAGGAAATTGAAGATAATGGAGGAATACTGATTTTTAGCGCGCACGGAGTGTCAAAAAATATAGAAGATGAGGCAAAAAGAAAGGGTATTCAAGTGATTGATGCAACATGTCCTTTAGTCAGCAAAGTGCATAAAGAGGCAAAAAGGTATGAAAACAGTGGTAAAGAATTAATTCTCATTGGGCATGAAAACCATCCAGAAGTTAAGGGAATTAGAGGAAGAGTAAATAATCCTATCATTTTAGTGCAAACTGTGCAGGATGTACGCAATTTAAAAGTTAAAGATCCAGATAATTTATCTTATGTTACACAAACCACATTAAGCATCGACGATACCCGTGAAATTATTGTTGCTCTGAAGCTCAGGTTTCCAAGCATAACAGGTCCAGATTTAAAGGACATATGCTATGCAACGCAAAACAGACAAAATGCTGTTAAAGAGCTAGCTGAAATTGTAGACATGGTGTTAGTTGTAGGAAGTAAAAATAGCTCAAATTCAAACCGCTTATTAGATCTGTGCACTGCCAGAGGAAAAAGAGCCTACTTAATTGATAATTACAGCTGTGTGAATAAAAGCTGGTTTCAGGGCATAGAAAAGATAGGAATCACTGCAGGTGCTTCTGCTCCTGACATATTGGTTGATGAATTAATGGACTACCTAAAAGTAAACCTGAGTGTAAAAATTTCAGTTATGCCAGGTGGTATTATTGAAAATGTTCAGTTTAAAATACCGAATTTGGTTTAAAACACAACTTATCTACTAAGCTTCTCTTGAAATTACTGTGAGCATACAAACCAGCATCTATAGCTAAGACGTCATACCGCGGTGACGCTAACAAGTAGCGGGATGACGGTTGTCGGTAAGCCTAAGTCAGTTTAGCTATATGCTTTTAATTCCCCCAAAAGGAGAATTAAATATGTGAAGTTCTAGTTGATATGATTTAATGAATGGTTAGTTTAAATTACTAGTTTATTTAAGAACATATCTTGAAAGGACTTAAGTGGTTAATTTAGCAAGCATAGTCATATTAAAGAGTTCTTGAAGTAAGGAGAGCACGCTCATACGTCTAAAATTCAAGCAAACAACGTTTGGGAATAACCAAAATCTGTGACATTAGCAGCTTTCTTGGCAATCGTATCCCGTTTTCAGTAAACAGTGATTTTGTAATTTTTCTATATATTACTGATCTAGAAAAATTTTTATTTTAATTAGCGTTAAACCATAGGCGCCTATTGGTTTTTAGCTAAAGTAAAGGTCAAGTATCTGGAATTCTGTACATAAAATCCCCTTGTGTAAAAAAGATTAGAAAAAAGTGCAGCGCACATACGACAGAGATTAAGCATATTTACATGCACTAAAGAAGATACACTACGCTTTTTGATTAAAAATTTGACTGAAAAGTCTGCAGACAAAGATAGATTTTGAGCTCTTAAAATATCTCTAACTGTAATTATAATCAGATTTAAAATATATGGAAGCAATTTTTTACGTTAGCTATTTAATATTTCAAATTAGGCCTCTTGCATAACTATATTAAAGGTTAGCACTGGCAACTACCCCTCATTATATATTTTATTGCATTAATAATTGTTATGTTTTTTGCCTCCCTATCACCCCTTGTGCAACATTTGGCTCTCATTCCTTGTCACTTATATCACTTGTTACCCCCTATTTTTTGCTTACCTCATCTTATTCTTTTCTTTTTTCCCTTTCAAGACAGGTTCTAAGAGATTTTGATAATATTTAACCCACTCGCTTTTCTATTTTCCATATCGCGATGAGCTTGGATTATTTCATCAAATTTATATTTTTTATTGATCCATACAGTTAAAAGTTTTTTTCTTATCATCTCGAAGATTTCCATTGTGGTAAGCACTAATGTGAATCTATCATGCTTATAATGGTATATTGAGGTTCCAGTTGCAAATAATGAACGTGAACTAAGTAAAGAAAAACTAATAGGAGCGTTACCTGATATCTGCCCATAGGAAACGTATATACCGAACCTGCCTAAAGATTCAAAAGAAAGCTTGCTTGTAGCGTAACCTATAGGGTCATACACTGCACCTACTCCTCTGTTTTGCGTAATCTCCATAACTTTAGAAACGAAGTCTTTATCATTGTAGTTTATTGCGTATGTGCAGCCACTTTGTAAAGCTATCTTCATTTTTTCATCAGAGCTTACAGAACCTATCACTACACCTTTTTTATCCTTTGCCCATTGGCATATTATTTGTCCTAAACCACCATTAGCCCCATGAACTAGCACAAAAGCACCGGGCCTAACTTTATAAGATTGATTAACTAAATAGTGAGCTGTCATACCTTTAAACAGCACTGCAGCAGCAACTTCATCAGATATGTCATCTGGAATTTTTATCAGATATTTCTGGTGTATAATGCGCTTTTCACAATATGCCCCTGGAGGAGCTGTGCAATATCCAACTCTGTCTCCAATTTTGAATCCATCACTGATTTTTTTACCAAGTTTTTCAATAACCCCAACTGCTTCCACTCCAAGCACTGATGGTAGATCTTTAATTTTGCGCATACCTTTTCTGTGCTCTAAATCATAACGATTTAAGCCGATAGTTGTGTGACGTACTAAGATTTCCTCGCCTTTTGGCTCACCTATATTCTTATCTACAAATTCTAATACTTCTGCTCCCCCAGTTTTTTTTATTTGTATAGCTCTAACCATGATGAATGTAAGATAAAAACTTTGATTATGTTATCTAACAATTAATATTTTGCAAAATGTTATTTAGAGTTTATATACTACATAAGTGTATATTAATATTTTTAAGGTATAAATTATAATGAATAGAGAAACTTGGCTTTATAGTGCTTTGTGTAATGTGTTGTATAAAGTGAATGAAGATCACGATTTAGATATTAGTAATGTAATAGAAAAAATAAAAGAAAGGCTAGAAAGTAGAATGCAAACTTCAAGCAAAGAAAACCATTATAAAGATTTACACACTTCTTGGGAAGAAAAAGGTTTTGATATTAATCACAAATTTGATTTGAAAGACTATGATGGCTTTCCAGTAGATAGTCTTTTTTCTATTGCTATTAATTACAAACCTTGCGCTTTACCAAATCTAGCACAAGTTTTAATAAAAGCAGGTGCTAACGTGCAAAACGAAAAAGGATATTTACATATCTGCGCTTTGATGCGTTCTCCAGACATGTTAAAGGCTCTCATAGAAGCGGGGATAAGTGATAGCCCACATGAACACTACAATGGAAATACTGCTTTAGAGTGTGTTACTGAATTATATGGTACAGATAAATCAACTAACTACGAAGATTGCTGTAAGATTCTAATTAAGCATACATTAGAAAAAAATCCCAACATAGAAATGCCAAATTCTGTAAAAAATAATAAGGAATTGGCTGAGTATTGGAATGCTTGTGAAGCAAAGAATGAAGGATGGGAATTGATAACACCAAGCACTGAGACACAAGTAGTCAGTGCACAAAAAGCAAATAAGAGCTCCTACTCAATTCAATAGATCTGTTGCATAACTATCATTTGAATAACAACGCACTCCTTCTATAGCTAACACGTCATACCGCCGCGGTATCCCATAGATCCCGCTAACAAGTAGCGGGATGACGAGGTTTACCTTATCGGATTGTTTCAACACGTCATACCGCCGCGGTATCCCATAGATCCCGCTAACGGGTAGCGGAATGACGAGCTTATCATCATACCACCGCGGCGCTAACAAGTGGCAACTGTTCTCCCTCGTCATACCGCGATTCATTCGCGGTATCTCTTAGCCGCTAACACATAGCGGAATGACGAAGTTATCGTCATGCCACCGCAGACCGTCATATCAACTATGTTTTTTTAAAAATTTTTTATTTGTGTAATTCTGTAACTTTGTTCAATTATGTGGGCAATAAAAACCCGTGTGTCATAGAAATAAAATTTTATATCAAACAGCTGTCACAACAATTTCTGCTTGGCTAATGAATATGTGCTTTAAGTCTGTGTGGACGCACATATTCATTAGCCAATTTCAGTTACCGTTGTAAGAGTATGCAAATTAATTGCTTCTTTAAGTCTTGCATTAGCAATTACTATAATTTTTCGCATTAGAGCTTACCATTTTCTTCTTACCACTTTCAACAAGCTTGGAATAAAAGGCACCAAGTACAGATTTGGACCTTGCAGCAGACATGGCAGCTATAAAAAGCTTTTTACGGACATTACTTCTACCACCTATAATCCTTCGGTAACCAACAGCTTTACCACTTTCCCTAGGATGAGGTGCAACTCCTTGCTACTTCTTTTCTGTTTAAGTAGCCAAGCTCCGGCATCAGAAACACAAAATCTTGTGATAACTTTGCCAGGAACTGTTTTAAGAACCTGTACATGATCTCAAGAAAGGAATAAACTAAGAGATAATGTATATAAATTAGGATATATGAGGAGTTTATACCCAAGTGACATAGGTCGAGAAAAATTTGAGATTATCGTAGCAGATCTGGAGTCTTGTAGAAAAAAAACAAAACCAAGAAAACTTGATTTGTATGATGTATTTTGCGCAGTGTTATACGTCCTAAAAAGTGGTTGTCAATGGAGGATGCTGCCGAAAGAGTTTCCAAAGTGGCGAAGTTGTTACGACTACTTTAAAAAATGGAGTGAAAAACCGAGCATAGGTGAAGAAAGTATTTTGGAATGTGTTTTAAAAAAAATTAGTTGCGAAGAAACAATGGTCGGAAAGAGAAAACCAGTTTCTGTATAATTGATGCTCAAAGCGTTAAAAACGCAGATACTGCTGAAAGAAAAGGCTATGATGCAGGTAAAAAAATTTCAGGCATAAAGCGCCATATTGCTGTAGATACACAAGGTTTACCGCATGCAATTTATGTAACGACTGCAGAAGCAACTAGTGCTGTGAAAATGGTTAAAAATGCTAAACTCTGAAGTTAAAAACATACTGGTTGATGCCGGTTACACAGGAGAAAGTTTTGCTACACAGATAAAAGCAACTATTGGTGCAACTGTTGAAGTAATAAAGCGAAGCGAATTACATACCTTTGCTGTATTGCCAAAAAGGTGGGTTGTCGAGAGATCTTTTGCTTGGTTGGAAAAATGTAGGCGATTGTGGAAAAATTGTGAGCGAAAATTCAATACCAGCTTGCAAATTTGCTTTCACTGCTTTGCTTCTGAAAAGATTATGAACAGGCTCTTAGGTTTACCAAAGATTTGAAAAACCGTCATTCCGCTACTTGTTAGCGGAATCTATGTTGAGATACCGCGGCGGTATGACGTGGGGAAACCTTTCTTGGGTTAGCTATATTTCAGAGTGCTCCTGTTATGAGCTGATGTCCAACTGTCATTTTACAGCTTAGCTTGCTTAGGTAATGCAGAAATAAGAGGTGCCCAATATAAACCAGCCTAAATCAACTTTAATGTTTGGATATCGTACTATTTTACATAACATGTCATTATGAATATATATTTTTATGATTGCGTTATCATTTATTTAACAAAGTATTAGTATAATCTATCTACTGGATTAAATGGAGAAAGTTGAATGAGTAAATTACCGAACAATGCAAAAATAGGTAAATCTCAGGTTACTCAGTGGGAGGTAATAAAAAATTGTGAATATGCTGATAATTGCTTATCAAAAATAGTAACTTTATACGTTATTAGAATAACTGAGCTATCAGATTTTTATACAAATGACGAACCTGAAATTAACACTGTTTTAGCAAGAATAAGCGTGACAAGTGAAAATGTATTTTTAAACAAGGCTACTACTATTGAAGTTATGGAAGGTATTTTTCCATATAAATTCAACAGCAAGAAGAGAAATAACATACTAAGGTTAGAAGATTTATATAATTATTTATGTTCTATTGTTAACAATGGCCTTCCAAAAGAGATGCTTGAAAGCCTTGTAAGGGAATATAAGGATGCTGTTAACTTATTTAAAGCAATTACTTAACTGAACGTAGTATTTTTAAGATTTTATTTTCTATTTCAGAAATGCCGCTTTCAAGATCTTTATCTATCAGATACATGGTAGAGAAATATGTTTTCTGCTTACTTTCAACATTGATAGTTAAAGTTCCAGGAGTGATTGTAACCGAATTGGCAAATAACGCAATGCTTTCATCATTATGCCCTTTGCATTTTCTTAGGATAATGATTGGCTCAAGCTTAGATTTGAGTCGTAGCACCTTTTTTGTTACATAAACACTTGATAAAATTACTTGGTACATTAACCATGGTATATAACTTACTAACTTATAAAACGACAGTCTACTCGTACCATTTAAAATCTGGCTAAGAGCTCTTTCAGCGTTTATCAACCTTCTAAAGATAAATAATGTGAATATAGAGGAAAACACTCCACAAAAAATAAAAAATGGCTCAAAGTAACCAGACAATACAGTCCATAGAGAAAATAAAATTAAAAATGATAGAGAAAAAAACTTGATTTTTTGCCTAAGGTTCATGGTTTGCAGTATAACTTAAATGATTTTTTAAGGAAAGATAATAATAAAAGGTTCTTGACTTTTATATCAAGGAGTATAATAACCAGGTTATTTTAATGAAGTGGAGAAGTTATGATATTTGACGATTTTATAAAAATGCTCGCAGAAATAAATGATCTTTCAGATTTAAACGAGAATAATATAATTGAAAGAATAAAAACCAAGTTAGAAGAAAATGATTTACGAAGGTGGGAGAATAGTGGATTTGACATAAATCATATATTCACTATACATAGTGACCCAGATCCTGTAAAAGCCACATTATTGCATTTTGCTGCTGAAGGTGGCTACGAAAATATAGTAGGAGCTCTAATTGCGCGCGGAGCAGATGTTAATGCACAGGACAATGATGGCTGGACTCCTTTACATTATGCTGCTGAAAGTGACCATGAAAATATAGTAAGAGCTCTAATTGTGCACGGAGCAGATGTTAACGCACGGGACAACGATAGATATACTCCCTTACATTGTGCTGCTGAATGGGGTTGTGAAGGTGTAGTACGAATTCTAGTTGCAAACGGAGCAGATGTTAATGCGCAGGACAATAATGGCTGGACTCCTTCAAATTATGCTGATAGAGAGGACCACGAAGATATAGTAAGATTTTTGTTAGAAAATGGAGCAAATTTTGAACCTAGAGCTGAAATGGAAGTAGAAAGCGCAGAACAGGTTGCACCTGCAGAAAGATTGAAACTTTTCTAACTACATGACCCCTAGCATTTATAGTAATAATTGTTTTGTTATTAATTAAGTCAAAAACTCTGTAATATATTGAAGCTTAAAGATCTTTAGATATGGAAGTTATTGCAGAAAATAGGAAAGCAAGGTTTGAATATTTCATCTTAGAAGAATTTGAAGCGGGTATGGTCTTATTAAGCAGTGAAGTTAAATCGCTAAGAGAAAGAAAGGTGAATATTTCCGACGCCTACGTTATCGAAAAGAATAGCGAAATATGGCTGCACAATATGCATATTGCAGAATATAAAGCTGCAAACCGAAAAAATCATAAACCAAAAAGGGAACGTAAACTACTTTTACATAAACAAGAGATAAACAAACTAATTGGTCAAATCAAAACCGCTGGGATAACTGTTGTGCCGCTTTCGATCTATTTTAATGATAAAGGATTTGCAAAAACTAAAATTGCCATTGTAAAAGGAAAAAAACTCTACGATAAGAGAGCAACCATAAAACAGAGAGAATGGGATCGTGAAAAAAGTAGATTGTCTAAGAATAATTTATAGCAAAATATGTCTTTAAATCCAGTAATTTTCAGCATCGGTCCTGTTTCTATATATTGGTATTCCTTAGCTTACGTTTTGGGTATAGTGTTTGCATATTGGTATTTACACAAGCTAGACGACCAAAAAATATTTACTAAGAATTTTTATGATTCGTTATTAACAGCCACTATTGTAGGCATTATCCTTGGAGGTAGACTTGGCTACGTATTGATATATGATCCAGTTCTTTATATAAGCAACCCTATTGAGATATTGAAGACCTGGGAAGGGGGAATGTCATTTCATGGTGGTACTATAGGAGTTTTGTTTGCAGTAATAATTTCGTGTAAAAGACGTAACATTCCTATATTTTATGCACTGGACCTAGTTTCTTGCGGAGTTCCCATAGGTTTATTTTTAGGTCGCATAGGAAATTTTATAAACGGAGAGTTATTTGGCAGAGTTACAACTATGCCATGGGGTATGGTATTTCCAGAAAGTGGTGATAATTTGCTGCGTCATCCAAGCCAGCTTTATGAGGCACTTTTTGAAGGCCTGCTACTTTTTGCAGTTGCAAATTCACTGTTTTTCTTGACTAGAATAAGACTGTATCACGGTGCGTTAACTGGTATTGCAGTTATGTGGTATGGAATAGCACGTTTTTTCGTTGAGTTTTTTCGCGAACCAGACTATCAAATTGGCTATTTGTGGCTTGATTTAACTATGGGGCAGTTGCTTTCTATACCTATGGTTTTGCTAGGAATGCTTGTATATCTAGGTGCATTAGATTTAAAATTTAATACGAAATCTGTTACATAGAGGAAAGGTGAGTTTAATAGGAAAATGTAGCCAGAAACCCTACATCCCAGCGTGTGATGCTAGGCCATAAAACTTACTTGACAAGCTTCGCCAGCCCCCTTATTATGAGAATAAGGGTATTTATGACTCAAAACTTGTTTTTGATCTGCGCAGGCTCAATGACAAAATTCAGTAAAAAACTCAGAGTATTTATTGGCGGATTACATAAAATTATAGCGGCTGCATGTCTTTTTTATTTTTTCTACATTCAGCCAAATCGCGCTTATTTTAAGCGTTAGCACATTATTACAGCGCCACTTACAGTAATATAGAGTCAAAACTCGCACCACGGGGCTTCTTTTGCCTTTTTTTTCGTTTGGTAAATTTCTTAATGTTTGTAGCTAAACGACAACCGTCATCCCGCTACTTGTTAGCGGCTAAGAGATACCGCGGCGGCATGACGGTTCGTGAAGGTATAACGGTTTGCGGCGGTATGACGGTTAAGCAATTCGTCATCCCGCAGCGGGATCTCTTGTTAGCGGATGAGATACCGTGAATAAATCACGGTATGACGGTCTGCGGCGGAACGACGGTTCGTGGCGGGATGAGGGTTAAGCAATTCGTCATCCTGCTACGTGTTAGCAGGATCTATGCTGGGAGATACCGCGGCGGTATGACGGTTAAGCAATTCGTCATCCCGCTGCTTGTTAGCGGGATCTCTTGTTAGCACCGCGGCGGTTGTAAGTTAAAAATATGTTATAAAAGAAACAAGAGGGAAGATAACTCTACTCACTATAGGAATAGAGCTATCACGGGCGTGTGCGCGGCGTTGGTGTTATAACAACCGTCTATATCAAGGTACACTAGCCCTATCCCTCGATACGTTTGAATAGTTGCATGGGACATATGTATGCACCCGTTTACAATCTTAAATCAATAAACTATCGAGGTTGTTAATATGGTTACATCTTATCAAAACTTTATTGGTATTGACATCGGAAAATTTAAAAATGTTGTTGCGGTTCACACACAGAAGAGTGTTGTCGAATTTGATAATAATGCTTCTGGTTGGCAACAATTGTTTAAAAAGTTTTCAGGTATCTTACCTAATTCTTTAGTAACTTTAGAAAATACAGGAAAATATGAGCTTGGTTTATCGCATTTTCTTATTGACAAGAATATCGCTGTACATCGAGCTAATACCCGTAAAGTAAAAAGCTTTATCTTGTCTCACGGAACTTTAGCAAAGTCTGATAAATCAGATGCAATGGCTCTTGCTCAGTATGCGCCATAGAACTCTTTCTCCCTACTTCTAAAGAACAATCAACTTTGATTGCACTTTGTCAACGTCGTGATGACCTTACACAAATGAGAGCCCAAGAGAAATGTAGGTTGGAAGCACCTGAAAATGACTACACAAAAAAAAGTTGCCAAAAAACCATTGACTTTTTTAACAGTCAGATAAATAAGCTCAATAATGCCATACAAAAAATCATTGATAAAAATCTAGAGTTACAGAAGCGCCAAAAAATTCTGAGAACAGTGCCAGGAATAGGTCCAAAGTTATCACAAGATTTTGTGTGTCTGATGCCGGAGCTTGGCTACTTAAACAGAAAAGAAGTAGCAAGTCTTGCTGGAGTTGCACCGCATCCAAAAGAAAGTGGAAAAGCTATTGGTTATCGAAGAATAACAGGCGGTAGAAGCAATGTTCGTACTAAGCTTTTTACGGCTGCAATGGCTGCTGCAAAGTCCAAATCTGCACTTGGTGCCTTTTATTCCAAGCTCATTGAAAGTGGTAAGAAGAAGATGGTAAGCTCTAATGCGTAAAATTATGGTTATTGCTAATGCCAGGCTTAAAGAAGCAGTTAATGTGAATTAAAAAATCTGCATAGAAAATAAGTTAACGAATATGTGCGTCCACACACACTTAAAGCACATATTCGTTAACCATAAAATCTAAGCAGTAACTGTTGTTTGATATAAAATTTTTCTATGATAAATTAGGGTGTTTATTGTCAAAAATGCATTTTCTAATTGAATAAAAATACAAAATTATAAACAAGAGTTGTAATAAAACTAAATTCAAAAAATTTAAAAAAAACATAGTTGATATAGCTATAAATTGTTGATATCTTTTTTATATTACATTTTTAACTTACAATAGTTAGCCAGCGTTTCTTACATTAACCAAATCTTTTGAATTCTGCACTCACCACTACCTATAACTCACTTTCACGCAATACTGATCGTTCTTAAAAAGTAATCTAACATTTTTTATTCCTTGATTGCGAAGCTTTGATGCAGTTGATTTAGCAGCCTGAGCACTTTTAAAAAATGCAACATACCCCTTACTTTCTGCACTGTCTTGTTTTGGGTGACGTTTCTGCATTTCTTTTTCATATTGCTTTCTGTAATGAGGAGTATTTTGTATCAATTGTTCTGACATCTTTCTTAGGTATTGGACTTTTACCTTTGCAAGCCCTACTTTATGCAATCCTAAGACTTGAGCTGCTTTTTCTGATAAGTCTATTATTCTGCCTTCAATAAAAGGCCCTCTATCATTAATCCTTACAACAAGCTTTCTTCCATTTTCTAAATTAGTGACAAGAGCAAAGCAGGGCAGGGGCAAAGTCTTATGCGCTGCAGAGATCAAGTGACGGTTAAACACTTCACCATTTGCTGTAAGCGTGCCATGATCTTCTATTCCATACCACGACGCTATCCCTATCTCTTCATAGTGTTTACAGTCTTTTGGATAATAAGTTATACCATTTATTGTGTAGCTGCAGCCAATTTTATAATGACCTGCAGTGCAATTAAACCTGTTGCTAAAACTGCAACTACTCATCAAAACAAATATTAGACATAGGAAGGCTAAGTTTTTTATCATTGTATTCGGTAAGAGGGTTCGATACTATGAGGATTTTAAATTATACTATAATAAATTTAGTAATGAGTAAACATCTACTGCTAAATATTAACAAAACTCAAAAAAGAATAATACATATAATTGGTATAGGTGGAATCGGAATGAGTGCCATTGCTGAAATTTTTCACAACTCGAATTACAAAGTTCAAGGCAGTGATGCACAATCAAACAACAATGTAGATAGATTACAAAGGCTGGGCATAGAGGTTTTTATTGGTCACAATGCTAATAATATAAGCCAAGCTCAAATAGTTGTACATTCTTCTGCGATAGAATCTGATAATGTGGAGTTAGTAACAGCGAGAAATAACAATAAAACCATTTTGCATAGATCAGACATACTTACTGAAATTATGAAAGATAAATATGTGATAGCAGTTTCAGGTTCAAGTGGAAAGACGACAACAACAGCTATGATTGCTTCTATTTTTAATCATTCTAATATTGATGCAACTGTAATTGTAGGGGGAATACTAAATTCGTATCAGAGTAATTCAAGACTTGGAAAGAGTGACATTTTTTTAATCGAAGCTGATGAGTCTGATGGAACCATGCTAAAAATTCCTGTGAATATTGCTGTTATAACGAGTATTAATGATGACCACATAGAATATTACGGTACATTTGATGATATTAAAAATGCGTTTTCTCAGTTTATAAACAGCGCAGATTCTGCAATTTTGCCTGATTCTATAGGTATTAATTATAATGCAAGTAATTCTGTGACGTTTGGGTTTGAGGGCGGTAACATTAGAGCTGGCAACATTAAACAGCATGCTAACAGCATAGAATTTGACGTGTTGAACAACTGTATTCCAGTGTCACGCACTGGAATGACAGAAAAACAGGTGTCATCCCATCACCCTCTGTCATCCCAGTGTGTGACACTGGGATCCAGCCCTTTAAAAAACATAGTACTATCAAACGCAATAGGGATGCATAAGGTCAGCAACGCCTTGGCTGCAATATCAGTTGCGATAAAGCTCGGGATTAGCAATGCAGAGATTAAAAAAGGCCTTTTGGAATTCCAAGGAGTAGCAAGAAGATTCTCTTTGATTGCCAATATTAAAGGCGTTAAGTTAATTGAGGATTATGCCCATCATCCAAATGAAATATATGCAACTTTAACGGCTGCACGTTCGATTACTAAAGGAAAAGTAATAGGAATTATTGAACCACTTCGTTTTGCTCGCATTCGTAATTTTTTTGATGAATTCATACGAATTTTCATGATGTTTGATTATGTCATCCTCACTCCTGTTCATCCCCCAGAAGACAAGCCTATTCCTGGTTGTGGGATTAATGATATACAAGAAGCTTTAATCAGTAATGGGTTTGATAGCGTAGAAATCATGAATGATTCTCTACTCATTTCACGTTTTATTAGTGATTCGACAAGTCCAGGTGATATAGTATTATTTATTGGTGCTGGTAGCAATATAGATAAATTGGCAAAGGAAACTGCGAAGCTCATAGCAGAAACTATACAAACGGTTAGTTAAGCTATAGAATAAACGCAAGCAAGGTGTTATGCAAGTGACTAAAACTAGAATCTAGTCAATTATACATATGGAAAATGAATTTAATTGAGAAAGAGAATCCGGACTGGGAGGATTTATATGATAAAATTGTGTAATAAGGCTGGATCCCAGTGTCGAAGCACACAACTGTACGAACGTTGTGATATGGGGGTAACTTCCACTAAGAATGATGTCATCCCAGTGCCCAGACACTGGGATCCAGAAAACTTAATCATAAATGAGCACACCAGGTGGCTGTATAGTAAAAGCTGGATTCCAGTGTCAAGCACTGGAATGACATCATCCGCTACTCAAATTACTTGTATATTGGAATGTTCATACACTGAAATGTTACAGCGCTGGAATAACATCTTCCGAGACAGAACGTTCCATGCACACAATTGTGAATCTAGTAAAGGGTTAATGTAATGAATAAGATAATCAACAATGTATTTGCAAGAGAAATTTTAGACAGCAGGGGTTACCCAACCGTTGAGGTAGAAATTGAGCTTTGTGATGGAGCAATAGGTAGAGCTGCTGTACCTTCTGGAGCTTCAACTGGTAAGCTAGAGGCATTGGAGCTAAGAGATCAAGATGAAAGAAGGTATTGTGGTAAGGGAGTGCTGAAAGCTGTTCAAGCTGTAAATGGAGTGATAACAGATAAAATCATTGGAATGAATGCAGCGGACCAAAATGCAATTGATAAAGCATTAATTGAACTGGATGGAACAAAAAATAAATCTAAACTTGGAGCAAATGCAACCTTGGGTGTGTCTCTTGCGGTTGCAAAAGCAGCAGCAAACAGTTTCAAAATACCGTTGTATAGATATTTGGGAGGAGAGCAGATGAGTGTTATGCCAGTTCCACTCATTAACATAATTAATGGTGGAGTACATGCAGACAATAAGCTCAATTTCCAAGAATTCATGATTCTTCCGGTCGGTGCTGAGACTTTCAGTGAAGCTATCAGAATATCTGCGGAGGTGTTCCACAACTTACGTAGCATTCTTAAGAAAAAAGGTTATAGCACAAACGTAGGAGATGAAGGTGGTTTTGCACCAAATATTGAAAGTACTGAAGAAGCACTTGACTTGATCATATACGCTATAGAATCAGCAGGTTATTCAGCGCAAAGTGATTTTGCACTAGGCCTTGATGTTGCTTCATCTACTTTTTATGAAGATGGAATTTACAAATTTGAAAATAAAGAGCTTACTTCAAAAGAATTGACTGAATATTATTGTAATCTTGTGGAAGGATATCCAATAATTTCTATAGAGGATGCAATGAGTGAAGACGATTACGAAGGTTGGAAATTACTTACTGCAAAATTGGGGAGTAAAATTCAATTGGTTGGGGATGATTTATTTGTTACAAATTGTGAACTAATAGGCAAAGGAATAGAAGAAAAAATGGCAAATGCTGTGCTGATCAAGCCAAATCAAATAGGAACGTTAACAGAAACTTTTGCTGCTATTGAAATGGCAAAATCAAACAACTACAAAGCTGTTATTTCTCACCGCTCAGGTGAAACAGAAGACACAACAATATCTCATATAGCAGTTGCATCAAATTGCGGGCAAATAAAAACCGGGTCGCTGTCGCGTTCTGATAGGCTAGCGAAGTATAACGAGCTAATGAGAATAGAAGGCACATTAGGAAAAGATGCTAAATATTATCGTGGGTTAGCATGGGTTTTATAGACGAAGTAAAATTGTGTTTAAAAGCCGGTGATGGTGGTGACGGTTGTGCAAGTTTTCGTCGAGAAAAGTTCGTTGAATTTGGTGGTCCAAATGGTGGTAATGGAGGAAAGGGTGGAAACATAGTTTTCATCAGCGACGCTAACCTCAACACTTTGCTTTATTTTCGTTATAGAAGACACATTAAAGCAGATAATGGGAAAAATGGTGCAGGCAGGGATAGATCTGGCACAGCGGGGAAAGACGTTATACTTCGAGTTCCAGTCGGTGCACAAATAATTGATGAAGAAAGTGAGGATATAATAGTAGATCTTGACAAGCCTGGTATGGAATTTCAAGTAGCACAGGGTGGAAAAGGTGGACTTGGAAATACTAATTTTAAATCTTCTACTAATAAGGCACCAAGACATTTTACTTACGGTCAGCCTGGCGAAGAAAAACATGTATTATTAAAACTAAAAGTTTTATCAGATGTTGGAATTATTGGCATGCCAAACGCAGGTAAATCAAAATTTTTGACTCGCTGCTCAAATTCCGATACAAAAGTAGGCGATTATCCATTTACCACTGTAAGACCCCACTTAGGTGTGACAAAAGTGGATGATAGCGAAGTTGTAATAGCAGATATTCCTGGAATAATCACTGATGCTCACCTTGGAGTTGGGCTCGGACATAAATTTTTAAAGCACATAAAAAGGTGTCAAATTTTACTTCATTTAATCGATGTAACTCATGATGACGTTGTTTCGGCTTATAGTTGTATCCATAATGAATTGGAACTTTACAATGGTGATCTTGTTGAAAAAGAAGAGATTGTAGTATTAAACAAATGCGACTTGCTGAGAGAAGCAGAAATTCTGGAAAAGAAGAATCACCTAGCCAATTATCTTAATAAAGAAGTGCTGTGCTTATCAATTAATGGTGATTTACAGCCTATTTTAAGATTATTAAGTGAAAAATTGAAAAAGAGTAATTCTAAGGAAATCGATGTATATGATCCTTTTAAGATGTGAATTTCATTTAGATAATTGATGTTTTTCATTTATTTTATCATATAGCTAGAATATATGTGTACGAACGTTTGTTTTTGAAGGTGATTTGCACAGTAAATGGTCAGCGTGTGACGCACTGCCCAGTTCATGTTAGCTATAAATATTTAAGCAAATGAAAAAAAAGGTATCCGTTCAGGATAGCGGCAAGACCATAGAGTAAAAGTGAGTTTACAACAAATGGTGTCATCCGAGTAGCTGACACTGGGATCCAGGAAAGAGAATGATGTCATGAAAGTAGCCCCTATGGTGTCATTCAAGTAGCTGACACTGGTTTCTTTATGATGCTGTCATCCCAGTGCCCAGACACTGGGATCCAGAAAAGTTTGCTTGTAAGCAAGCAAACTAGCATAGAAAGTGGTTACAACATTTTCGATGAGATTATATGGAAAACTGGATTCCAGACTGGAATGACAAGTTCGCGGCGGCATCCTCGTCATCCCGCCACGGTATCTCTAGATCCCGCTAACACGTAGCGGGATGACGAATCACCGCGAACCGTCATACTGCCGCAGACCGTCATTCCGCGATTCATTCGCGGTATCTCATCCGCTAACAAGAGATCCCGCTGCGGGATGACGAATTGCTTAACCGTCATTCCGCCGCAGACCGTCATACCACGATTCATTCGTGGTATCTCATCCGCTAACACGTAGCAGGATGACGAATTGCTTAACCGTCATACCGCGATTCATTCGCGGTATCTCTTAGCCGCTAACACGTAGCGGGATGACGGTTGTCGTTTAGCTATAAATGTTTAAGAAATTTACCAAACGAAAAAAAAGGCAAAAGAAGCCCTGGTCATTAGACTTCTTTCAAAATTAGAAGAAGGAGTGTAAGATCAAGTATTTGAAAGCATGAAATATAAGGAAATAGAAAAGTTAGAAGGAGAAAAGTTTCGACGTTTAACAGGGGTAAAAAAAGCAACATTTGAGCGAATGGTAGAAATTATGGATGAGAAAGAAAAAAAGCTAGAAGTGGAAGAAAAAGCAAACTTTGCGTAGAAGACAGGCTACTGATGGCACTAGAATATATAACCGCACATATTTTCATATTGGACAAAGTTATGGCATGAGTGAAAGTAATTGTTTTAAAATAATAAGATGGGTAGAAGACACATTAATAAAATATCCAGATTTTGCATTACCAGGAAAAAAAGAACTATTAAAGAGTGATGTAGAATATGAAGTTTTAGTAATAGACGGAACTGAGACGCCAGTAGAGAGGCCAAAAAAAAGCAAAAGCCCTTCTACTCTGGAAAGAAAAAAAGGCATACTATAAAAACACAAATAGTAACAGAGAAGAAAAGTCATATGCACATCTTTCTCGAATGGCAGAAAACACGATTTTCGGATGTTTAGAGAATCAAAAGTAGCAGCAAACTAAAATCTTAGCTGATGCTGGCTACAGGGGAATGCAGAAGATACACAAAAATGTTGTATTATCGCACAGGAAAAAGAAAAAGAATCCGTTAAGCAAAGAACAAAAAAAAGAGAACAGGACACTTATGAGCCACAGGGCAATACTTGAAAACGTAATTGGCTTATTGAAAAGGTTTAAAATCATTTCCGATAGATATAGAAAGCGACGAAAACGTTTTGGTTTAAGATTTAATTTGATTGCTGCTATCCACAATTTTGAGCTCCTTACATGAATTTTGAAAGAAGTCTATTGTCTATTTTCAGTATTTGGCGTTTTTTAAATCTTAAACACTGCAATTTAGCTGCTTTTAAACGCAACTCACCTTAGTTTAAATGTTTAAGAAATTTACTAAGCAGAAAAAAAGGCAAAAGAAGCCCCGTGGTGCGAGTTTTGACTCTATATTACTGTAAGTGGCGCTGTAATAATGTGCTGACGCTTAAAATAAGCGCGATTTGGCTGAATGTAGAAAAAATAAAAAAGACATGCAGCCGCTATAATTTTATGTAATCCGCCAATAAATACTCTGAGTTTTTTACTGAATTTTGTCATTGAGCCTGCAGGTCAAAAACAAGTTTTGAGTCATAAATACCCTTATTGTTATAATAAGGGTGCTGGCGGAGTTTGTCAAGTAAGTTTTTTCGTTTCTACTGAATGACAGTTGTGGCTTGGGAGGTAGTGCAAGAAGTCTATTGTATTACTGAATTATTAATAATTCAGTAATAGTGCCTGCTATGTAGCTAAAATTTTCCTTTAACTTAAGCTATATGTAGCTAAAATAACTTGGGTTTACCGACGATTTGACAAACGACAAATTCGTTATCCCGCTGCTTGTTAGGGGGATAACGCGGCGGTATGACCCTGACTTGCATTAGCCATGTATAATAAAGGAAATCTATGACAAAAGAATCATTGGTAAAAACTGATATAGTGAAAGTTGAGGACAAAAAAGCGGTAAGAAGCTTTTTTAAAATACTAGGTGAAGTGGCAGATGCTGTAAGATCGTGGATTGGTAACATCGGTCCTGATTTAAGCAACAGTCGCGATATCGATAGTTTAGTCTTGAAGATGAACGAGTGCTTAAATCCAAAGGGAGGAGAGGTCTCAGCGCGTAAGAACGCTGTATCTCTTGGTAACCTGTACTTGAGCTTATCAGAGAAAGGTAAAATAAAATTTCTACAAACCCTGGCAGGAAAATTTAATCCGAATAAAGCGGAAATAGATGAGAAAATTAGAGAGTATAAGAAAAACCAAGATCCCGAGTTAAACTATAAATTTGAGCAGGATTTAATAAAAATTCTTGAATCACCACGTTCTAAAATATTAAAGCAATTTATTTCTTTACCAGAAGGCCTCAAGTTTATTGTTGATATGCGTTCTGATGTGCTTAAGCTAAAGAACCAATATAGAAGCTTGAATCCACTAGAGAACGAATTGAAAAATATACTCTATACTTGGGTTGATGTTGATCTACTCGATCTTCGTCAAATCACCTGGGATTCACCTGCATCATTGCTAGAAAAACTTATAAAATATGAAGCTGTGCATAAAATTTCCTCTTGGGATGACTTAAAAAACAGACTAGATTCTGATCGTCTCTGTTTTGCTTTCTTTCATTACAAAATACCAAACGAACCTCTAATTTTTGTAGAGGTTGCATTGGTGAATAAGATTGTAGATAGCATTCAACACCTTTTAGATGAATCAGTACCTTCAAGTGATCCAAGTAGTGCAAGCACTGCTATATTCTACTCAATATCAAATACTCAAGCAGGGTTATCTGGAATCAGCCTTGGTAATTTTTTGATCAAAAGGGTTGTAGAAAAGCTATCACAGGAGTTTAAAAGTATAAAAACATACGCGACTCTTTCTCCAATACCTGGCTTTACTAAATGGCTAAAAAACAATCTAAACCAAGATGTCACTTTATTGGGCAAACTAAATATAAAACAATCTAGTGCAGAAATTTTGGAAAGTGCAGAGCAATTAAAAACTAATGTTGAATGTACAAATGAAACTAAACAATGCATGCTTAAACTGTGTGCATATTATTTACTAAAAGTGAATAATAGTAATGGAAATGCTTATGACCAGGTGGCACATTTCCATTTAAGCAATGGTGCATCGATAAAACAATTAAACTGGATGGCGGATACCTCTGAAAAGGGTATTAGTCAGTCGGCTGGAATGATGGTAAATTATCTGTATGAGTTGCCTAAAATAGATAATAATCATGAAAACTATATGGTTAATAAGGTTATTTCCTGCTCGAAAAAAGTGTCGTTTACGTTGAAGGAGTAAATAGTCTCTTAATAAATAATTGCCCTCACAACACTTAAAATGTAAAATAGTTTAAGTATAGTAGGCCATAAATGAACAACATAAGGAATTTTGCAATAATAGCGCATATAGACCACGGTAAGTCAACGCTTGCTGATCGTTTAATAGAGGAATGTAACGGCCTTGAAGCAAGAGAAATGACCAATCAAATACTCGATTCAATGGATATAGAACGTGAACGTGGGATTACAATTAAAGCACAGACGGTAAAACTTAATTATACGGCAAACGACGGTAATCAATATTGCCTAAATCTCATGGACACTCCAGGTCATGTTGACTTTTCGTATGAAGTAAGTCGAAGTTTAGCAGCGTGTGAAGGCTCACTTTTAATAGTAGATAGTAGTCAGGGTGTTGAAGCACAAACCCTTGCAAATGTATACAAGGCGATTGACAATAATCATGAAATAATAGTTGTACTCAATAAAGTTGATCTCCCTGCTGCAGATCCAGAAAAGGTAAAACTCCAGGTTGAGGAAGTAATTGGCATTGACGCAAGTGAGTCAGTTTTAATATCAGCAAAAACTGGACTTGGAATAAAAGATGTACTGGAAGCAATAGTAGCAAAACTTCCAGCTCCTCAAGGTGATGTAAATGTTCCATTGCAAGCAATTTTGGTTGATAGTTGGTATGACACTTACTTAGGAGTAGTAATTTTAGTGCGAGTTAAAAATGGAGTGCTAAAAAAAGGCATGAAGATTGTTATGATGTCTAATAATGCTACATATCAAGTGGACAATATTGGTATTTTCACCCCTAAAAAAGTTATGACGAGAGAGCTTTCAGCAGGTGAAGTTGGTTTTATAACTGCTTCAATGAAGGAAGTGGCAGACTGCAAGGTAGGGGACACTATCACTGAGGAAAAGAGACCTTGTAGTGAAGCACTTCCTGGATTTAAAGAAGTGCATCCTGTGGTATTTTGTAGCATTTTCCCTCATAAAACGGATGATTTTAAATATTTAAGGGAAGCTCTAGAGAAGTTACATTTAAATGATGCAAGTTTTACCTTCGAAGCCGAAACTTCAAATGCACTAGGCTATGGATTTCGTTGTGGTTTTTTGGGAATGTTGCATCTTGAAGTTATTCAAGAAAGGCTCGAGAGAGAATTTGATTTAGACCTAACAGCAACTGCACCGAGTGTTATATATAGGGTTACAACACGAAGTGGTGAAGTTTTGAATATTCATAACCCAAGTGATATGCCAGATCCAACGAAAATTGAAGTTGTGGAAGAGCCATGGATTACTGCAACCATAATGGTTCCTGATCAATACTTGGGAGAGATTCTATCTCTATGTGAAGAAAGGAGGGGAGAACAGGAAGATTTATCTTACATTGGTAACACAATAACAGCATTGTTAAGATATAAGTTACCACTGTCTGAAGTTGTTTTTGATTTTTACGATAGGCTAAAATCAATTTCCAAGGGGTATGCAAGTTTGGATTGGGAAATTTCCAGCTATCTGGTAAGCCAAATAGATAAATTAAGCTTTTTAATTAATGGAGAGCCCGTAGATGCACTGGCTTGTATCGCTCACAAAAGCAGAGCAGAAAAAAGGAGGCGTGAAATATGCGCACGCTTGAAGGATCTAATACCACGTCAGCAATATAAAATCGCGATTCAAGCAGCAGTGAGCGGGAAAATTATTGCCAGAGAAACGATTAATCCATATAGAAAAGATGTGACAGCTAAACTCTATGGTGGAGATGTAACGCGAAGAATGAAACTACTTGAAAAGCAAAAGAAGGGTAAAAAAAGGTTGCATTCTATAGGGAACGTAAATATTCCACAGAATGCTTTTATTCAAGCTTTGAAGATAAGTGATTGATCTTAAAAGACTTCTTGTATAGTTTTTGGCAACAACCGTTAGAAACGAAAAAACTTACTTGACAAGCCTCGCCAGCCCTCTTATCATGATAGTGAAGGTATTCAGTTATCTTCATCTGTGCAGATTAAACAGCAAGAAAACAACGTAGTTGGCGTCTTATTTTTAATTTTTTGCACTATGTGCACCTTATGTCTTCACAACATTTCTGGGTTTTTACCTATATAAGCTGAAACGCGCTTATAAGTCGTTTAAGACAGTATAGTACGCCAATTTGCAGGATTAGAGAGTGACAACTAGCTAACGCGGGGTTTCTTTTGCCTTTTTTTCTGCTTAGTAAATTTCTTAAACATTTAAACTAAGGTGAGTTGCGTTTAAAAGCAGCTAAATTGGAGTGTTTAAGATTTAAAAAACGCCAAATACTGAAAATAGACAATGACCAGGGCTTCTTTTGCCTTTTTTTTCGTTTGGTAAATTTCTTAATGTTTGTGCTAAACGACAACCGTCATCCCTGTAAAGATCAAGTATCCCGCTACTTGTTAGCGGGACCTAGAGATACCGCGAATGAATCGCGGTATGACGGTCTGCAGTGGAACGACGGTTCGTGGTGGTATGACGGTTAAGAAATTCGTCATCCCGCAGCGGGATCTAGAGATACCGCGAATGAATCGCGGTATGACGGTTCGCGGTGGAATGACGGTTCGTGGCGGTATGAAGGTTAAGCAATTCGTCATCCCGCAGCTGGATCTAGAGATACCGCGGCGGTATGACGTAGGACTGCTGTCATGCCAGTGCGTGACACTTGTATCTTTATGATGTGAGGCATTAGAGCTAAAATACCTCACAGGGAGGGTGAAGCTGATGCGACACTAATGCCATTAAGCCAGATTTTGCTTCCCTCCCATAGAGTTAAAGACTGAACAGTATCTTTTGGAATTATATCCCGTATTACAAGGTTAGTCTAAACTCTCAGTTTATTTATAGTCTTGGAGGCAATTTTATGCAAGTAAATGCTATTTTGGGTGTGGATATTTCAAAAAAGAAATTTGATGTTTGTTAGTGGACAGTAAAAAACGACACAAAGTCTTTCAAAATAATCAAGATGGTTTTGCAAAACTTGTAGTTTGGTGCAATGGCCATGGAGCAAATCTTACTCATTTATGTCTTGAGTTGGTATGGAGAAGATTTGGCTACTTTTATGCACGATTTAGGACATAATGTCAGTATAGTAAACCCAGAAAGCTTTTGGCAAAAGTGAGCTGCTCAGAAATAAGACAGATAAATCAGATACAGCTATAGATTTTGTATCGCCAACAGACCTGCTCTTTGGAAGCCCATTGCACCTGAAATGAGGCATTTTAGGGCGTTGCTTGCAATCGCTAAAAGATGATAAGGTGCAACAGACAAATCGCTTGGAAAACAAAAATATGCATTCCAGTTGCAAAGAAGCTATATCTAAAGTAATTTTGGCAATAGAGGAGCAAATTATTGTTCTCGAAAAAGAAATTAATAAGCATATAAATAACTATCCACATCTAAAAAATATGGTGGAAAACCTTAAGACTATAAAAGGTATAGGATATCTTACTGCTGTTGTCGCAGAAATGCCATCAGTTGATAACTTTGACAATGCTAAACAATTTACAGCTTTTGCTGCCAGGACATTATCAATCGGGATCGTCAGAGAAGTTGCATATGCAAAATAGGATCTGAGCGTATTCGAAAAGCTCTTTATATGCCGTAGTCAAAAACCATAATAATCATTTTCAAAAGTTTTGTCAGCGTCTAGCAAGTAAAGGCAAATGTCATAGTTCTTGCGTTAATGCGAAAATTAATGCATGTCTTTTTTGGTATTCTTAAAAATAATCAACCATTTAATTGTAATTTTGTTGGATAATTTGTTTGACAGCAGAGACAGTATCTGGGATCTCATTTTTTATGCAAAATTACTATATTTGCAAATAGATACAATTTGAAATAATTTATACTATGAAGTTACGAAATGAGATCCCAGTGTCACGCACTGGGATGACATCATAGAGGTGCTGGCCTGACAATCGTCATCCCGCAGCGGGATCTCTTGTTAGCGGATGAGATACCGTGAATGAATCGCGGTATGACGGTTAAGTAGGGTGTCATTCCAGCGCGTGACGCTGGAATCTAGTCTTTATTATGCAGCCGCTTATTTAAAGTTAAGTTTCCTGGATCCCAGTGTCTGGGCACTGGGATGACACCATGACAACCGTCATCCCGCTACGTGTTAGCGGCTAAGAGATACCGTGGCGGTATGACGGTCTGCGGCGGAATGACGGTTCGTGGCGGAATGACGGTTAAGCAATTCGTCATCCCGCAGCGGGATCTCTTGTTAGCGGATGAGATACCGCGAATGAATCGCGGTATGACGGTTCGTGACGGTATGACGGTCTGTGGCGGAATGACGGTTAAGCAATTCGTCATCCCGCAGCGGGATCTCTTGTTAGCGCTGGGGCGGAATGACGGTTCGCGGTGGCATCTTCGTCATTCCGCTATGTGTTAGCGGATGAGATACCGCGAATGAATCGCGGTATGACGGTTCGTGGCGGATGACGGTTCGCGATGGTATGACGTCTTAGCTATAGTTAACAATAGAAACAAAAACTCATCATTTTGAAAGAGGAGGAGATTTTTCCGAAACCTCAGCAGAGATTGATTTTGGATCTGATAATTCTGTATTTACCTTGATTGGCTCTAATGGAGTTTCCTGCTCTTCCGGTTTATCGTCTGGAATTGGAACAGGCCAATCCATAATGTTTTGCGGTATAACTTCTGCTTCTTTAGCTTCTTTTTGACCTGTTGAAGATGATGTATCAACTCCTGCATTTTTAGTAACCTCTTGTTTTAGTTGTTCATTTTCTTCTTGTAATTGCTTTAAATTTTTCTTTAACTCGTCAATCTTTCTTATTTTTTGTTTTAATTGTTCAGATATAGTTAGTTTGTCTCTAGTCAATTTTTTGTTTTCTTGTCTTAACCCACTAGCTATTCTGCTTGAGTTGTTGTTTACAGCTTGTATACTTTGGTCTTGCTGCTGCATGCTTGTTCCTCTACTTTCATATTCAACTTCAGTTTGAGTTGTCTGACCTTTTTCCTGCTGTAATATGTTCTGCAGTTGCTCTAGACTCTCTTTGACAGACTTCAGCTCTTCTTGTAATATGTCTTCCTTTTCTTTATAACTCTCTTCAAGTTCCGCAAGTGTGGATTTTAAGGAGTTACGTTCTAATCTTAGATCCTCAAGCTGCTTTGTCTGCGCTGCAAAATATTTAGCAAATGTTTCTTTTTCTTCCTCTAATTCCTCAATTTCATTTATAATTTTGTCTACTTTATCTTTTAATCCTTCTTGTTTATACTCTTCTTCATCACTAGGCATATCATCCTCAAATATTTCATCTTCATCACTAAATTCACTAACACTAGACAAAGAACTTCTACGCGAAGAAGGTGCACTGCTACTTAGTATAGGCAATTGCGATGATGGGCCTTGTGTGTTGTCGACACTTTGGCCCATGTCAGTAAAAGCTTTGTACAGAGTTTTTCCATTGATAAAAACTTCTTTATTCTGCTCAACTAATTTTAATATTTTATCTTTTGTCTCCTCTGGTGTGAACTTTAAATCACCAAACTTTGGCTCACCAATAACACTCTGTATACCACCAGAATCCAATTTTACGGTCATGCTACAATCTATGCTGTTACCTTCAGAATCCTTAGCCTGCCAGTTAATGGTCATTTCACATGAACTGGGACCAGCAAAATCATAGTACCTCTCGTTTTTATTCTTTTTGTAAGCAGTTATTCGACTGTCTCTTCCTAGAGATATGTGATAAACCTCATCTTTATTGTTGGCCCTTAAAATATTACTAATTTTTATTGACTCTTCTTTATTTTCAAACCTGATGTTAAAGTCATTACCTTTTGTTGAATACGCCAAGAAACTTTGATCTAGTAAAAATGTTTCAAATTTTCCATGTGTTTCATTTATTGATTGCTCAAATTTTTGGAAATCTGTCTTCCACTTTGAGCTCATTTGTTCCTTAATGTCTTTATCTTGTAGTAAAGGACCAATAAAGTACCAGATTAGGTTTTTTTTCTCCAGTTGTTTTATAATCTCCTGAAAGCTGCT
Organism: Wolbachia endosymbiont of Aedes albopictus; assembly: GCF_024804185.1. Classification (NCBI taxonomy): domain Bacteria; kingdom Pseudomonadati; phylum Pseudomonadota; class Alphaproteobacteria; order Rickettsiales; family Anaplasmataceae; genus Wolbachia; species Wolbachia endosymbiont of Aedes albopictus. The sequence goes on along the minus strand of NZ_CP101657.1, from coordinate 448,769 downwards.
GCAGGATTCAATCACATCTAAAATATCCTTTTTCTGCTGTTCATCTACATTTAAACTTTGACTCTCGGCTATAAATACATTTTCGTTCTCCTTTGGCATAATTTTATATTTATTAGAGAATATATTTAAATATTAATAATTTTAATTTAAAAATTAATTAATTGTATGGTAAATAAAGAAGAAACTTGAGCACTTGTCCATTATGTTATATAGTAGTTACTCCTTAAGCAGTGCAGTATGGACAATACCATTATAAGAAAATACGATATTAGAGGTATAGTAGGCAAAGATTTGCAGATTAATGATGGGTACGAGATAGGTAGAAAGTTTGGCCAAACCGTAGCTAGTGTTTGTGTCGGCTACGACAGCAGAATAGATTCACCAGGTATAGAAAGAGAATTAATTAGGGGCTTAACTTTATCTGGAGCAAATGTTATACGCGTTGGACTATGCTCTTCACCTATGCTCTACGCTGCAACACAAATCACACAGGCGGATCTTGGTATCATAATAACCGCCTCTCATAACCCCAGCGAATATAATGGCTTTAAATTTTTTAGTAATAAAAAAGTCTTCTCAGATCAAGAAACAAAGGAAATTATAAGCAATCCAATTAAAGACAGTACAAGAATTGGAAGCTTAATTAACATAAATATATATAGTGAGTACATTTGCATATTAAAAAGTGCAGTGAAGAATAATACTACACAGAAATTAAAAATAGCCTGGGATTGTGGAAATAGTCCAGCAAGTGGAATTATAAGGTGTATTGAAAAGATCTTGCCTGGTCATACGCATATCGTAACCAATAACTCTATAGATGGGGCATTTCCACTGCATGATCCAGATCCCATAGAGGAAAAAAATCTCGCTCAATTAATTGACATTGTGAAAGAATATGGATGTGATCTTGGCATTGCGCTAGATGGTGATAGCGATAGGATGCGCTTAATTGATAATAAAGGCGACGTTGTTTCCAATGACCATTTGTTTATAATTTTTGTACGTGAAGTGTTGAAGGAGTATCCAGAAAGCAAAGTTATTGCCAACGTAAAAATGAGTATGAAAGTGTATGATTTTGTTAGTAAGTTAGGAGGGCAAGTTATTACCTGCGCTACTGGACATTCACTAGTTAAGAAAAAGATGGTAGAGGAAGGGGCAAAGTTTGCCGGTGAATTAAGCGGGCATTTTTTCTTTTCTGAGCTGGGTTTTGATGATGGTCTATATTCTGCTGTTAAAGCAGTTGACATTTTGCTTAAGAAAAACCAAAGCCTATCTCAGGTGATTAAGGATTTACCAAAGTTATATATCACTCATGAAGTGAAGATTGTAGTTAAAGATGAGAAAAAATTTCAAATAATTGAATCAATAAAGAAAACACTAGAGAAGCAAAATATTGTATTTTCAGATCTTGATGGTGTTAAAGTAACCGATAATAAAGGTTGGTGGCTTCTTAGGGTATCAAATACGCAAAACTGCATTACAGCAAGATGCGAAGGAGAGACTTTAGAAAGTTTTGAACTTACTAAAAAGGTTTTGTTCCATTACATTGATGAAGCAAGGTCTTTAAATTGTAGCTACTCACAGAAATAAATTTGATTTATAAAATTGGCATGAAAGTATAAAGATAAATAGGCTAAATGTACTTATTATCTGGTCAGGCTGCAGCATTATTTCGTGTAACCGTTTGCGGGTCCACTTAATTCTGCAATTCTTTGATCTCACTCATGGAGAGGCCAGTAAACTTAACAATAGTGGTGACATCAACATTATTAGCTAGCATTGTTTTTGCAACTTCAATTTTTCCTTCCTTTTTAGCATCATCAAGTTTTTGTTCAAGAACAGCCCGTTCATCACGAATACGTTTTATTTCCTGTTCGTAGGCAATAAATTCTTTCTCTGACCAGTTGAATCTATTTAGTTCTTCATATGCCTTTTTAATTATTACATCACTACCTATTATCTTTTCCAATTCTTCTTCGCTAGTTTCATCTGCATATTTAAAATAATAGATCCATTTTTCAACTATACTCTCCAATTGGTCTTCTTTAGTTTTAGGAAATTTTGGTAACTCAATAAATGTAAAATAAAAATCTTTTAAATCATGTTCATAGCTATCTTTGTCTAACATTACATGATCTGACTTATACTCAGATTTATTAGGAAAGAGAATACAATCAGCAATAGCTATAAAAATGATTTCTTTAAGATCCTGATATTGATCACCTTTATCAGCTTGCCTTGAATAAGCTTTAGCAGCGTAATATTGAGCGCGTTTTTCAAAGCCTTTAGTTTTGGCAACTTGCATTTCGACTATTACTTGCACCCCATTTTCATCCCTGCAAAGAACATCAACGATACTTTGTTTTTTAGAGGCAATTTCAGCATCTTGAATAGTGCTGAGGAATTCTATTTCTTTTATTTCATCTTTGCCAGTGAACCCCAAAATATCATTGAGAAAGTGAATGAGGATGTCTTTATTTTTTTCAGTACCAAAAATACGCCGGAACGCAACATCATTCTTGGGGTCGAGAAATTTAGAAAGAGCCATAAAAAAATTTTTAAATGTATCTTTATATTATATATTCTTATTGATAATAATTCAATAATTTGTCATCTTTTTTGTTAACTTTACTGATGTTGCCAGAAGGAACGTTGTTGCAAAATTTTGTAAAATTTATTATCCTAAGGTTTCAAGTTCTCACAGGTTTATTGGAACTATATGTACAATGTGTTTATCAGTGAAAATCCGGAGAAAATGATGGGGGAAAAGTTAATACATTACTTTAGCCAGGGTAAATGCGAAGGCAATGCAGAAATGAAAAATCTGCTGGGAGGAAAGGGGGCAAATTTAGCAGAAATGTGCAATGTTGGCATTCCTGTTCCACCTGGTTTCACAATTTCCACCTCTGCTTGCAAAGTCTATTATCAAGACAATAGATCTTCTGTTATCCAAGTAGCTGACTACTCGGATCCAGAAAAAAATGTGGTCACGCACTGGAATGACATATGTAGTGGAATCAAAAACTACATGGCGATGCTCGAAAATGACATCGGTTGTAAATTTGGGGATTTAAATAACCCCTTATTAGTTTCAATACGCTCTGGTAGTGTTAGTTCAATGCCGGGCATGCTTGATACTATTTTAAATGTTGGTCTAAATGATGAAACCGTTGTTGGGCTTGCAAAAAAAAGTGGCGAACGTTTTGCTTACGATAGCTACTGCCGTTTCATCATGATGTACTCCAATGTTGTACTACAGCTTGATCATCACCTATTTCAAGATGTTGTTGATAATGAGCAGCAAAAGAGTGGAGCAAAAAGCTTAGCTGATGTTGATGTTTTAAAGAGAATTGTTAACGATTTTAAAAAGATAGTATATGAAAAAACTGAGAAACATTTCCCGCAGAACGTTGAAGAGCAATTGTTAAACTCAGTTAATGCAGTATTTGCCTCTTGGAAAAATGATAGGGCTGTTTCCTATAGAAGAATACATAATATTCCTGAAAACCTTGGAACAGCGGTCAACGTGCAAGCAATGGTTTTTGGTAATTTAAATGATAATTCTGCAACTGGTGTGATATTTACACGAAATCCTTCAACTGGAGAAAAAAAGCTTTTTGGTGAGTTTTTGGTTAATGCTCAGGGTGAGGATGTGGTTTCTGGTGTTTATACTCCTATGCCAATTGACGGAGAGCAAAAAAACACCATGGAGAAGTTGCTGCCAAGTGTCTACCGAGAATTATGTGTGGTATGTGAAAAACTTGAAAGGCATTATAAAGACGTGCAGGATATCGAATTTACTGTGCAGGACGGTAAGTTATGGATTTTGCAGACTAGGTCTGGCAAGCGCACGGCTGAAGCTGCTATTCGCATAATAGTTGATATGGTAAACGAAGGAACGATTACAAAAGAAGAAGGAATATTGAGAATTGATCCAAAAACCTTTGACAATTTATTGCATCCAGTTCTTGACGTTAAGAGTGACCAAAAAGTAATAGGGAAGGGGCTGCCGGCTTCTCCAGGGGTTGCTTCTGGATATGTAGTGTTTAGTGCAAGTGATGCTGAAAAAGCTGCAGAGCAGGGCAAAAAAGTGATTTTAGTAAGGTCAGAAACGAGTCCTGAAGATATTAATGGAATGAATGCTGCAAGTGGCATAGTAACAGCACGGGGAGGGATGACCTCGCATGCTGCTGTTGTAACCCGTGGAATGGGTAAGCCATGCATTTGCAGTGTGAGTGGACTTTATATCGATAAAGATGGAACTTTCTTTTCTGTAGGGGATACAAAAGTAAATAAAGGTGAACCAATTACCATCAACGGAGGAACAGGGGAGGTTATCCTTGGCATTCTTCCTACAATTTCACCTGAATTATCGCAAGAATTCAAAACGATAATCAACTGGATAGATGAAATCAAAACGATCAAAGTGAGAGCGAACGCTGATACTCCAAAAGATGCAAAAATTGCAAAAGAATTCGGTGCAGAAGGTATAGGCTTGTGTCGCACAGAACATATGTTTTTTGCTAGCGATAGAATCGAATTCATTCAAAAGTTGATAATAGCTGACGATGAAAATGAAAGGGCAAATGCGCTCATTAAACTAGAAGAAATGCAAAAGTCTGATTTCAAAGAAATATTTTCTATTATGGAGGGCAGGGAAGTCACTATACGGTTGCTTGATCCACCCTTACATGAATTTTTACCCAATAATCAGTCTACTATAGAAAAAATTGCTAAATCGCTCAATAAGTCAGTTGAATCAGTAAAAAATAAAATAGCACAGTTATCAGAAAAGAACCCAATGCTTGGCCATCGAGGTTGTAGACTTGCCATTTCTCATCCTGAAATATATAGCATGCAGATTAGGGCAATACTTAATGCTGCAAATGAGTTAAAAAAGGAAAAAAGTGTAGAAATCAAGCCTGAGATCATGATCCCTTTTATAATGAATGAGAAAGAGTTTATTCTGATATGCGAGCTAGCAAAGAAAGAATCCTCTGTCATCTCAGCTGGGATCCAGATGCAGATTCCAGCGTCACGCGCTGGAATGACATCAGACAAGGCTTATTCAATTGGAACGATGATAGAACTACCAAGAGCAGCACTGATTGCTGATAAGTTAGCAAAACATGCAGAGTTTTTTAGTTTTGGCACTAATGATTTAACGCAAACAACCATGGGACTTTCAAGAGATGATTCAGTTAATTTCCTTGATTCTTATAAGGAAAGCAACATATTCGAAAACGACCCATTTGAAGTGCTGGACATCGAAGGGGTAGGGGAGTTAATCAAGATAGCCATTGAAAGAGGCAAAAAAACCCGAAAAGAAATAAAGCTGGGTATATGTGGAGAGCATGGAGCAGATCCAAAATCTATAGAGTTTCTCATCAAGTCAGGGGTGGATTATGTTTCATGCTCACCCTATAGAGTACCGGTTGCAAAGTTAGTGGCAGCACAGTTTAGCATAAAATCTAAGTTTGTTGGGTAAGTGAGAAATATAGCAATAATATAACCACTGGCTCACTTAGACAACTGTGTCAAGCACTGGAATGACACCCTGACAACCGTCATACCGCCGCGGCGCTAACAAGAGATCCCGCTGCGGGATGACGGTTGTCGTTTAGCTATAAATATTAAGAAATTTACCAAATGAAAAAAAAGGCAAAAGAAGACCTGGTCATTGTCTATTTTCAGTATTTGGCGTTTTTTAAATCTTAAACACTGCAATTTAGCTGCTTTTAAACGCAACTCACCTTAGTTTAAATGTTTAAGAAATTTACTAAGCAGAAAAAAAGGCAAAAGAAACCCCGCGTTAGCTAGTTGTCACTCTCTAATCCTGCAAATTGGCGTACTATACTGTCTTAAACGACTTATAAGCGCGTTTCAGCTTATGTAGGTAAAAACCCAGAAATGTTGTGAAGACATAAGGTGCACATAGTGCAAAAAATTAAAAATAAGACGCCAACTACGTTGTTTTCTTGCTGTTTAATCTGCACAGATGAAGATAACTGAATACCTTCACTATCATGATAAGAGGGCTAGCGAAGCTTGTCAAGTAATTCCGTTTCTTATGGGTAAAAAAAAGAGAAACTCTAAGTTGCAGCCGCACAATGTTTCTCTTTTCTGCTGTTGATGATTATTTCGCCTATTGTAACTGCTGCTAAAATAAAGCAATAATATACTTTTGTTAATAAAGAAACAGGTGATACAGAAGCTACACTCCCTGCTAGCAATAGTTGGGAACCATAAGGTAAGATACCTTTTGTAGCACAAGCAAAAACATCTAATAAGTATGCACTGCGATATGGCGCAATACTGTGTTTTTGTGCAAGCCTTTTTGCAATGCCACCACTTAGTAAAATAGCAATGGTATTATTGGCAACTAAGGTAGTAAACATAGACGCAATTCCTGCTATCACAAATTCAGCTTTAGTTTTTGTGATATTGCTTTCATCGATAAGTTTATGCAACGCTTTTTGACCTTGTTTGTACATTATATGGCTCAAACCACCAATAAATAGCGCAAATATCACTATTTCGTTTACTTTTTTGAAACCGTCATACACGTCATGAGGAAATTGAATGGTAGCATAGTCAAAAAAAGCTATTCCTAGCACACCAGCAATAATTATGTTTACAGTTATTGTTACTAAAGTGGTGACTTCAAGCAGTCCCATGATTATTAAAGAAATATAAGGAATAATTTTTATTATAGAATAATAATCTAAATTTGATATAGAAATAATTTTTGTACTACTTGAAATCACTGCCAGATAGGTGAGTGTTATAATACCTGCAGTAAATGCAACCTTAGAGTTTATTTTAAGTTTATCTTTTGCTGAAGCTCCCTGTGAAGAAACAGATGCAATGGTGGTATCAGATATCATCGAAAGGTTGTCACCAAATACAGCACCACCTACTACAGTTGCAGTTCCTATTTCAAGACCAAAAGCTCCACTTTTTGCCAGATTAACAGCTATAGGCACCATCAGCGCAACAACTCCCATAGATGTGCCAATTGCAGTTGAAATAAAAGCAGAAGCCAAAAATACTCCAGGCAGCAGTAATCTTGCTGGAAGGAAATTAAGAATTAAATTAGCAACAGTGTCTGCGCTACCAATTGATTGAGTAACCGCAGAAAATGCTCCAGAAAATAGAAAAATTAAACACATAGTAAGGGTGCTTTTGTCACCCATACCCTCGATAACAGTATCGATGTTATGCTGAATTTTATTTGTACCACGTGAGACAGCAAAAAATAGTGCTGGTAATAAGCAGATTACTGGTGAAACCTGATGAAGTGGATTATCAGTTCCGATAAAAGAAAAATAAGCACCACTTCCAAGGTACAAGATTAAAAAAATAATCAAAGGGACAAAAGCCATCATTTTACTGTATCTCAAACTTATAACTATAACTAATTAAGTGGTTTTAAGCAAGTTTGGTTTTCACTAGTTTTGCAGGAAGTTGACAGCAGAGTTTTAAACTTCATATTTAATCTACTAAATAAATAGCACATGTAGCCGAAGGGTTTATATCTTGTGCTATACTTTATTTTATGTCATGCAAACAGTTGATATTAGCATACATCCAAATAAAGTAATGGAGAATATAAAAACCATATTAGTAAAAGACGATAACGTTAGACTAGATAGGTACATCAGAAGAATCTTTCCTGATCTAAAGCAATCTGTAATTGAAAAATCTTTAAGGAAAGGATTAATCAAAGTTGATGATTGCAAAGCAAAGTCTAGTGATAGAGTAAATTCTGGACAAACTATAACGCTGAAGCACTTGAATTATATTGAGAACACTAATTCTGACTGCAAATATAATGAAAAGTTAGTGAATCTACTAAGAGAGAACATATTATATGAAGACGAATATATACTAGCTATAAACAAACCTGCAGGGGTCATTGTTCAAGGTGGCGTAAAAGTAAAGATTAGCATTAGTGATTTGCTTGACCAAATAAGAGAAGGAGAAATATTTAAAATTGTCCATAGACTAGATAGAGATACGAGCGGAGTGATAATATTCGCACGCAATGCTAGTGTTGCCAGATACCTTATGGAGGAATTTAAAGGACGGAGGGTAAAAAAAACTTATTTAGCATTAACTTCTGGCATGCCAAGCAAGGATAGTGGAATAATAGATTATCCGTTGGTAAAAAAATATATTTCTGGTCAAGAAAAAGTGGTCGTTGATGAAGGCTCACCTCAAAGTGCCACTACGCATTTTTCAATTATAGCAAGGTTAAAACATAATGTTGCTTATTTAAAATTACAACCAATTACCGGCAGAACCCATCAGTTACGTGCACATTTAGCTCATATAAATTGTCCCATTCTTGGTGACGGTAAATACGGTGGTAAAAAAGCTTTTATTGATGAAGTGGCAAATAAAATTCACCTTCATTCGCATTCTTTATCTTTAAAATTGCCAAACAATAAAGGAATCACTATTACCGCTCCTATCCCTAAGCACATTGAAAAGTCTATTGAAGCACTATTTTTCGACTGAAAAGATTTCACCAATCAACTTTTCTGTCTTTGGCTTTGATTTGAAGCACAGATATTAGGCTAATTAATGCGCAGGCAGTAAGATAAATGCCTGCTGCAAATTTCGTTTCAGTTTTTTCTATAAGCCACATGCATATCGATGGAGAAAGGCCACCAAAAATACCTGCAGATATATTATGTGCTAGGCTGAAGCCGGTGCACCTAACTTTCGTTGGAAATAACTCGCAGACAAGAGAATTATATATTCCAAAAGATGCACCTATCGGTACGCTTATCAATAGAAAAGTGAGCGTTACAATATAGTGGTTATCATATGATAATAGCGAAAGTGCGGGCAAACCGGCGCAAGTTAAAGCTACTAATGTAGAAATCATTACATTTTTTCTTCCAACTTTATCAGACAGTATTGCAAACAGCACTGCAGACGCTCCAAATGTAATTTCAACTATAATCCTTACTACATTTTTAATATTGATGCCTGAGAGAATAAGTTCTTTTATAGATATGTTGTAGAACATGATTGCTGAATAAACGATTGCATTTTGGGCTATACCAAGTCCAATTGCTATCACAAATGCTTTTTTATAGTCCCTGATTAATTCTAAAAATGGAGAATGAGATAAGTTTTTATTTTGATCGTGCACTTTATATGCTAAGCTCTCTTCCATTATATATCTTGTTAAAAAGCCTATTATGCCCATAATAGAGCAGAAATAGAAGGGCAATCTCCAGCCCCAAATTTCATAATTTTCACCTGTGAGTTTTTTACAAATAGCTATCATTACAAAACATATAATAGAACCAAGCGCGCCGCTAAAAGGCTTCATACTCCCTAAAAAACCTAGATTTTTTTTATCGCTTGAATGCTCTATTAAAAAGGCTGAGTTGATACTCGTTTCTCCACCTGCTGCCATTCCTTGCATGATTCTACATAATAGAAGTAGTATAGAAGAAAATATTCCTATTTCTTTATAGCCAGGTATAACTCCAATTACAGTAGATGGTATTGAAACTAATATCACTGAAGTAAGTAAAACTTTCCTTCTACCGGATTTATCTCCAATGTAGCCAAAAATGAATGCACCAAGTGGTCTAAATCCAAAACCAACTGCGAAAGTACCAAGAAATTTGATTGTGCTTAAGTAATCACTTTCTGATGGAAAAAAAATGCTACTTATTGTGTGTGTTAAGACCCCAAAAAGAGTTATTTCATACCATACAATTATGTTACAGATTATGCTTGATAGTATTGCTTTTTGAATATCGTTCATAACTTTTAACTCACTATAATTTAACTTACTAATAACAAATATTTTTGTCTATAGATTGTAGTTTAGAGCTTTGTAACTATTTTAGTATAAAATTGTTTACAATATGCTCAAAAGATATTTACTAAATTTTCACTATTATATTTTATATTCAACATTTATTGTAATTATGAGGTTAGTATGAGTGAAAAAGGTATAAACGTATCTCATTGGAATGAAGAGATTGATTGGTCGAAAGTTGCAACAGATGGGGTAAAATTTGCATTTGCCAAAGCAACTGAAGGAGAAACTTTTCAAGATTCAAAATTCGAACAAAACTTTCAAAACATGAAAGAAAATAATATTTCCGCTGGTGGATACCATGTCTTTAGAATGACTTCAACACCTGAAGGTCAGCTAAATAACATAGTTAACACACTTAAAAAAGCTAGTTTTGAGCCAGGTGAAAATAAGTTAGCTGTTAGCGCCACAACAGGTATTTGTGGAAAGGGACAAACAGAAAAGTGTGATGATCCTACAAAACACACTAATATGGAAAGAGCTGAAAATCTTCATGCTTTATTAACTCAATTGGATGAAAATGGATACAGTCCAATTATACACGCTTCACCAAAGACGTGGAATAGTTACTATGTGCAAGAAACCCATGACTTTTCTAAATATCCATTATGGGTTGCTCATTGGGCAAAAAAACCTATGATACCGACAGATTGGAAAGAGGCAGGAAAAAGTTATGATTACTGGAATTATAGTTGCAAAGGTAGAGTGGAGGGAATAGGTGATGACGTATGCTTAGATAAAACTCCTCAAAACCCCTTAGCTCAAAATTTTGGTGAAATAAAGGAAAAATTTTTAGATTTAAGCTTAAATTTTGAAAATTTAGAGAATGTCTTTAGCCAACATACATTGTTGTAGCATATTGAACTACGTAAATTTTATAAATCATGCAGAGCGTGCTCTGCATGATTAATTAGCAATTAAATATTCTAACTTTACCTAATAATCTGCAAAAATAATTCACGTAAATGCTTATCCTCTATTTTAGAAGGAGCGCCCATTAAAACATCTTCACCCTGCTGATTCATAGGAAAACAGATTACTTCACGAATGTTCAGCTCATCGGCAAGTAGCATAACCATTCTATCAACTCCTGGTGCTATTCCACCATGAGGCGGCACTCCGAACCTGAATGCACGCACAAGCGCACCGAATTTTGTATCAACTTCTTCTTTACTATAGCCTGCAATGGCAAAAGCTTTATACATGATATCCAGTTTGTTATTGCGAATTGCCCCACTTGATAGTTCTATTCCATTGCAAACAAGATCATACTGGTAAGCAAGGATATCGAGTGGATTCTTTTCCTCTAAATCTTTCAGACCACCGTGTGGCATAGAAAATGGGTTATGAAAGAAATCGATTTTTTTACTTTTATCGTCATATACAAAATATGGAAAATCAATGATCCAACAAAACTTGAAGATATTATCATCTATGAGACTGAGTTCTGACCCTAAAAGAGTGCGTACTTTTCCTGCAATGTTTGCCGCCTCATTCTCTTTGTCAGAAGCAAAAAACACACTATCTTCTGGCTCTATGTTTGTTGCTTCTCTTATGTGGTTTAGCCTATTTTCATCAAGAAATTTAGCAATTGGACCTTTCGCAGTTCCATCTTTATCAAACGTTATATATCCGAGACCCTTAGCACCGAATTCTTTTTGCGCATGTTCTATCTTTTTATCAAAGAAGCTGCGTGGTTCCTCTGCTGTTTTAGGTGCAGGGATGGCTCTCACTACCATATCACGCTCAATATTGCTTTTGAAAATATTGAACCCTGAATCACGGAAAATTTCTGTAACATCGCTGATTAATAGTGGATTACGCAAATCTGGCTTGTCAGAACCATACTTAAGCATTGCCTCTTTGTATGTAATGCGTGGAAAATCTTTATCGACAGACTTGCGAGAAAATTTGGCGAACACTTTATATAAAGCAGATTCAATAACGTCAAATATGTCCTCTTGAGTCACAAAAGACATTTCAAGGTCTAGCTGGTAAAATTCCCCAGGAGAGCGGTCAGCCCTTGCATCTTCATCACGAAAACACGGTGCGATTTGGAAATATTTATCAAACCCTGAGACCATGAGCAACTGTTTGAAAATCTGCGGAGCTTGTGGCAATGCATAGAACTTGCCGGGATTTAGCCTGCTTGGCACTAGGTAGTCGCGTGCTCCTTCAGGAGAGGAAGCAGTGAGTATTGGAGTTTGAATCTCTAAAAATCCTCGCTCTATCATGAGCTTGCGGAGCTCTGCAATAATTTGTGAGCGCAAAATAATATTGTTGCGGGCTTTTTCACGTCTTAAGTCAAGAAATCGATATTTAAATCTCATGTTTTCTGGGTATTCTTGCTCGCCGGTAATGCTTGCCAATATACTTCTTTCTTCTTTTGCTATTTCTTCATCAAAGTGGAACTCAACTTCCGACTCAACGCGCAAATTGTTGACTATCACCTCGATTTCTCCGGTAGAAATAGAGCTGTTTACCGTATCTTCAGTTCTAGCTTCAACTATTCCTGTAACAGTAATTACACTCTCCAATTTTAAATTTGATATCTCGTCAAAAAAGTCTTTGTCATTGTTAAATACTAGTTGAGTGATTCCATAGAAGTCTCTTAAATCAACAAAGATTAGGTTACCATGGTCGCGCTTACGATATAACCATCCAGAAAGGGTAACTTCCTTTTCTACGTCGTTCTTCCTCAGTTCATTGCACGTATGAGTTTTATAGCAGTTCATATTTGTTTTACTTCTAAATTCTTTAGGAAGTATAGAAATAAACCTTATTACATACAAGCCCGTTCGTCAGATATTTGCGCAATTTTCGAAATAGAGCAGTACTGCTTTTATATTGTCTTTACCCGCAAAAAAATTGCACAATTTCTATAATTATGATATAACAGTAAGGGTATTTTTAATGAATTAGATACAGGAAATGCCACTTACACAGATCATATTATATAGCGTAACATTACTTGCTGTAGCTGCAGTATTTCTCTTTTTGAGAAAAATATACAAAAATCGCATTAGAAAAATCATATTTCCTAGAAAAGTTTTTAAAGAAGAGTGGGAAGAAGACAGAAAATTCAATGAATTATATCAAAAAAATAAGCAAAAAGAGTTGATGAAACAACAAGAAACGCTACGCGAGAAACAAAAAGATGTGCAAGTTTATAAAGAAGATCCAGAAATAGTTGACATAGCAAAACCGCTAGGTAAATGGACAAAGATGGTTATGATGGGCAATGGTTTAATGCAGCGTTTTGCACAATTGATACATAGAGAAGGCGGCCAGAAAGGATTTTGGGAGCTGTTTGTAAAAGCTCAGGCTTCAACTCAAGGTAAACATAAGGGGAAGGGCAGATAATTCATGCTCGAATGTGAAAATTTATCCTGCGCTCGTAATAACAAAGTATTATTTAAACATCTCAGTTTTAAAGCTGAGCCAAAATCAAAGATTCTAATCACTGGTCCAAATGGTAGTGGTAAAACCAGCTTAATTAGAAGTTTATCTGGACTTTTACCGCCGGTATCAGGCAATATAAGGTACTGCGGAAAAGACATATATGATGATCCAAAATCCTATATACCTTCTATGGTCTATATAGGCCATAAGAATGCCTGTAAAGATAGCTTAACTGTTGCTCAAAACATAGAATTCTGGGCAGGAATACGAAATACTAGGGAATTGATTATGGCAGCTGTTTGTTGCTTGCAGTTGCAATCTGTACTTAATATTAGATATGGCGAACTTTCTGCAGGTTGGAAAAGAAGAGTTGCGCTTGCTCGCCTCTTGATTTCTAATGCAAACGTTTGGCTGATAGATGAACCATTTTGTAATCTTGATAGTGCAACGTGTGAATTAGTGCTGAACCTAATCTCAATACGCTCTGAGCAAAATGGTATAGTAATTATTACAGGGCATAGCTCTACAGAGCAATTGTGTGATTTTACAACGATTAATATACGTGATTTCAATAGACTTCTTGCATAGTTTTTGGCAACAACCGTTAGAAACGAAAAAACTTACTTGACAAGCTTTGCCAGCCCCCTTATTATAACAGTAAGGGTATTTATGACTCAAAACTTGTTTTTGACCTGCAGGCTCAATGACAAAATTCAGTAAAAAACTCAGAGTATTTATTGGCGGATTACATAAAATTATAGCGGCTGCATGTCTTTTTTATTTTTTCTACATTCAGCCAAATCGCGCTTATTTTAAGCGTTAGCACATTATTACAGCGCCACTTACAGTAATATAGAGTCAAAACTCGCTACTCGGGGCTTCTTTTGCCTTTTTTTCGTTTGGTAAATTTCTTAACGTTTGTAGCTAAACGACAACCGTCATCCTGCTACGTGTTAGCGGGATCTATGTTAAGAGATACCGCGAATGAATCGCGGTATGACGGTTCACGGTGGCATGACGGTTCGTGGCGGTATGAAGGTTAAGCAATTCGTCATCCCGCTACGTGTTAGCGGGATCTATGTTAAGAGATACCGCGGCGGAATGACGAGGATGCCGCCGCGAACTTGTCATTCCAGTCTGGAATCCAGTTTTCCATATAATCTCATCGAAAACGTTGTAACCACTTTCTATGATAGTTTGCTTGTGAGCAACCTGGATCCCAGATACTGTCTCTGCTGTCAAACAAATTATCCAACAAAATTACAATTAAATGGTTGATTATTTTTAAGAATACCAAAAAAGACATGCATTAATTTTCGCATTAACGCAAAAACTATGACATTTGCCTTTACTTGCTAGACGCTGACAAAACTTTTGAAAATGATTATTATGGTTTTTGACTACGGCATATAAAGAGCTTTTCGAATACGCTCAGATCCTATTTTGCATATGCAACTTCTCTGACGATCCCGATTGATAATGTCCTGGCAGCAAAAGCTGTAAATTGTTTAGCATTGTCAAAGTTATCAACTGATGGCATTTCTGCGACAACAGCAGTAAGATATCCTATACCTTTTATAGTCTTAAGGTTTTCCACCATATTTTTTAGATGTGGATAGTTATTTATATGCTCATTAATTTCTTTTTCGAGAACAATAATTTGCTCCTCTATTGCGAAAATTACTTTAGATATAGCTTCTTTGCAACTGGAATGCATATTTTTGTTTTCCAAGCGATTTGTCTGTTGCACCTTATCATCTTTTAGCGATAACGGTAAAGCTCCCTAAAATGCCTCATTTCAGGTGCAATGGGCTTCCAAAGAGCAGGTTTGTTGGCGATACAAAATCTATAGCTGCATCTGATTTATCTGTCTTATTTCTGAGCAGCTCACTTTTGCCAAAAGCTTTCTGGGTTTAGTATACTGACATTATGTCCTAAATCGTGCATAAAAGTAGCCAAATCTTCTCCATACCAACTCAAGACATAAATGAGTAAGATTTGCTCCATGGCCATTGCACCAAACTACAAGTTTTGCAAAACCATCTTGATTATTTTGAAAGACTTTGTGTCGTTTTTTACTGTCCACTAACAAACATCAAATTTCTTTTTTGAAATATCCACACCCAAAATAGCATTTACTTGCATAAAATTGCCTCCAAGACTATAAATAAACTGAGAGTTTAGACTAACCTTGTAATACGGGATATAATTCCAAAAGATACTGTTCAGTCTTTAACTCTATGGGAGGGAAGCAAAATCTGGCTTAATGGCATTAGTGTCGCATCAGCTTCACCCTCCCTGTGAGGTATTTTAGCTCTAATGCCTCACATCATAAAGATACAAGTTCACGCACTGGCATGACAGCAGTCCTACGTCATACCGCCGCGGTATCTCTAGATCCAGCTGCGGGATGACGAATTGCTTAACCGTCATGCCACCACGAACCGTCATTCCGCGATTCATTCGCGGTATCTCCCAGCATAGATCCTGCTAACACGTAGCAGGATGACGAATTGCTTAACCGTCATACCGCCACGAACCTTCATGCCACCGCGAACTGTCATATCAACTATGTTTTTTTTAAATTTTTTGAATTTAGTTTTATTACAACTCTTGTTTATAATTTTGTATTTTTATTCAATTAGAAAATGCATTTTTGACAATAAACACCCTAATTTATCATAGAAAAATTTTATATCAAACAACAGTTACTGCTTAGATTTTATGGTTAACGAATATGTGCTTTAAGTGTGTGTGGACGCACATATTCGTTAACTTATTTTCTATGCAGATTTTTTAATTCACATTAACTGCTTCTTTAAGCCTGGCATTAGCAATAACCATAATTTTACGCATTAGAGCTTACCATCTTCTTCTTACCACTTTCAATGAGCTTGGAATAAAAGGCACCAAGTGCAGATTTGGACTTTGCAGCAGCCATTGCAGCCGTAAAAAGCTTAGTACGAACATTGCTTCTACCGCCTGTTATTCTTCGATAACCAATAGCTTTTCCACTTTCTTTTGGATGCGGTGCAACTCCAGCAAGACTTGCTACTTCTTTTCTGTTTAAGTAGCCAAGCTCCGGCATCAGACACACAAAATCTTGTGATAACTTTGGACCTATTCCTGGCACTGTTCTCAGAATTTTTTGGCGCTTCTGTAACTCTAGATTTTTATCAATGATTTTTTGTATGGCATTATTGAGCTTATTTATCTGACTGTTAAAAAAGTCAATGGTTTTTTGGCAACTTTTTTTTGTGTAGTCATTTTCAGGTGCTTCCAACCTACATTTCTCTTGGGCTCTCATTTGTGTAAGGTCATCACGACGTTGACAAAGTGCAATCAAAGTTGATTGTTCTTTAGAAGTAGGGAGAAAGAGTTCTATGGCGCATACTGAGCAAGAGCCATTGCATCTGATTTATCAGACTTTGCTAAAGTTCCGTGAGACAAGATAAAGCTTTTTACTTTACGGGTATTAGCTCGATGTACAGCGATATTCTTGTCAATAAGAAAATGCGATAAACCAAGCTCATATTTTCCTGTATTTTCTAAAGTTACTAAAGAATTAGGTAAGATACCTGAAAACTTTTTAAACAATTGTTGCCAACCAGAAGCATTATTATCAAATTCGACAACACTCTTCTGTGTGTGAACCGCAACAACATTTTTAAATTTTCCGATGTCAATACCAATAAAGTTTTGATAAGATGTAACCATATTAACAACCTCGATAGTTTATTGATTTAAGATTGTAAACGGGTGCATACATATGTCCCATGCAACTATTCAAACGTATCGAGGGATAGGGCTAGTGTACCTTGATATAGACGGTTGTTATAACACCAACGCCGCGCACACGCCCGTGATAGCTCTATTCCTATAGTGAGTAGAGTTATCTTCCCTCTTGTTTCTTTTATAACATATTTTTAACTTACAACCGCCGCGGCGCTAACACGTAGCGGGATGACGGCAGTCCTACGTCATACCGTCACGGTATCTCATCCGCTAACACATAGCGGAATGACGGTTGTCGTTTAGCTATAAATGTTTAAGAAATTTACCAAACGAAAAAAAAGGCAAAAGAAGCCCCGTGGTGCGAGTTTTGACTCTATATTACTGTAAGTGGCGCTGTAATAATGTGCTAACGCTTAAAATAAGCGCGATTTGGCTGAATGTAGAAAAAATAAAAAAGACATGCAGCCGCTATAATTTTATGTAATCCGCCAATAAATACTCTGAGTTTTTTACTGAATTTTGTCATTGAGCCTGCAGGTCAAAAACAAGTTTTGAGTCATAAATACCCTTAATACTACAATAAGGGACCTGGCGGAGTTTGTCAAGTAAGTTTTTTCGTTTCTATTCCCAATAAAAGTTTGTATGCAATAACACAGAAACATATGCTGCTATTCCTTCATTTCTTCCAATAGAACCTAATTTTTCTGCAGTAGTTGCTTTGATATTTACAAATTCATCATCAATTTCTAATGCTTTTGATATGAATTTCTTCATTTCTACTTTGTAAGGCAATATTTTAGGCTCCTCACAAACTATAGTAATATCTAAATTAGACACGCTGTACCCTTTTTCCTTTGCTTTTTTAGCAGCAAAGTCAAGAAAGTGAGATGAATTGCAATCTTTCCATTCAGAGGAACTAGGAGGAAAGTGCTCTCCTATGTCGCCACATCCCAGTGCTCCGAGTATTGCATCAACGATTGCATGTATTGCAACATCACCATCAGAGTGCGCTTCTATTGCCATGTTGTGTTCAATTTTCACACCGCAAATTTTTATAAAGCTCTCAGCACCATTTTGAACTTTAATGAACTTATGTATATCATAACCAGTTCCGACACGAAATTTTGGCTCTTCAAAGAGAAGCTTTGCCATATTGATATCCTCTTTTGTGGTTAACTTAAAATTGCTTTTCTCACCTTTAATAATCGCAACATGTTTTTTGTGCTCTACCATTAGTGATGAATCGTCAGTAAATTCTTTGTCTGATTGATGGCACGATAATAATTCTTTGAAATTAAAAATTTGAGGAGTTTGTATGGCTCTGAGTTTTCCTCTTGAAATCGTAGATTCAACGAAATTATTACCCACCAATGACATAGTGTCTTCGACTTCTATTGCTGGTACTACTCCTGTATATTGATCATTAATCATGGACTGAGCCAAGTTATCTATCAGAACATTTGACACAAAAGGCCTACAAGCATCGTGTATAACTACAAAATCTGGGTTAATTTTTTGTAAGCTTTCAAGCCCTAGTTTAACTGAACTTTGTCTGCTTTCTCCTCCATATATTGGACTTAGTAATTTAGTGTCTACACCTCCTGTCATCCAAGTAGCTTGACTACTTGTTTCTTTTTTCCTAGATTCCAGCGTCACGCGCTGGAAGGAGTGTACCGCTGATTTTTCACTTAAATAATGATTGTACAAGAGCTCCATCGCTTCCCTATAAAAACTTTCATGGTCTCTATTAATTGCTATTCTTATATAATCTATATATTGGTTAGCCAGAAATCTTTTAATTGTATGAAATAAAACAGATTTACCTGCAAGTTTTGTATACTGCTTAGGAATTGTGTTACTGCATCTACTGCCTACTCCCGCTGCAACTATTAATGCTGCTATTTTGTATTTCTTAAGTCTGTTAGTGTGCATATTTATCATTTTCAGCGTAAATGTATAGTAACAAATTATTTACAGTTTTAAAAAAAGAGTGTATTATCTTATTAAGATATAACACGATGCTAGAATGCACATTACTAAGTGTAATAAAGAAAATGAGATACACCTTATATTCTTTCATGGAATAGGGGATAACTATAAAAGTGCTCACAATTATGTACAAGGTTTAAATGGATCAAATAATAACCATGCACATAAATATCCAAGCGCATTTCAGAACTACATAACTTATGCTGCAGTTAGCTTTTTGTTCCTCGTGGCATCTGTATCAGCGCCCATTGCAATATTACTACTTATAAGCCCCATAACAGCTGGAGTAGTTGGTTTAGCAAGCTTAGCTGCTCTAACTTGCATTTTTTTATCCGTAATGCTTATTTTTATTCCCTTTATAAATAGAGATCAAAGTTTGCTTAAGCCCTCGATAGAAGAAATCAATGAATTAATGGACAAGGGTGTAAGACCTGAAAACATTATACTTTTTGGCCATTCCTTTGGAGGAGCAGTTGCATCGGCAGTTTTGAAGCACTTTGCAGACAAAAACGTTAAACTTGGAGGTGTTATTTTTACTAGCACTTTCAGCTCTTTTCATACAGCAATAGGGCATTTTCCGATCCCCCAAGCAAAAATTTTAAGTATGTTGCCCTCATCCATTTTAAAAAAATTGCTAAAGGCTTTAGATCTAGATTTTGATTTAGTGAACAATATACGAAAGTTGCAAGATGAGGGAAAATTGAATATGCCAGTAATAGTTATTAATAGCAAAAGAGATCACTTAATACCACAACCTGCACAATTGGCGCACGCAATAGAAAATGATGTATTGCCACGTGAAAAACTGATCAAGACTGTTAATTCGAAAAGTTATGAAGATGATCCACATAACGGAGTTTTATTTAGCTGGGAATTAGATAAAAATTTGACTGATCTAATACCTAATAAAATTGATAAAACAATGAATAGATAGTACTTACAATAAACTGTATATTTTTCAGTAAATTGACTATGCTAAAAGTATGCAAAAACGTCATATAACTATTTGTTTTATACTGCTTTTTATAATAGGGATGTTATTCCTGATGCGTCCTATGATTTTTCCATGTTTAATATCTATTGTTATTGCATATTTGTTTAATCCGCTAGTAGTCAAGTTTGAAAAGTATAAAATACCGCGTTCATGTTCTGTAATTTTTATAATACTTGTTTTATTAATAGCTTTTATACTAATTATAACATTTGTTTTACCTATTATATATGTTCAAATTACTTCGATATTAAATTTCTTAGTGAGTAAAGTGCCTTCATTAAAACTTAAAGTAATTCCCTCTGTATTAGAATTTCTTAATATAAAAATCGAGGATAGCTTATTTGATCACTTATCTAAAAATCTAGCAGAAAATTACAGCGACTATGTATCTTATTTCATGAATGCTCTTGATATTGCTAGTAACTTTATAATCCAAGTGTTAAGTTCAAGCTTTAACACGGTATCATTAATGGTGATTACTCCTGTAGTGTTTTTCTATATATTACGTGATTGGCCTTTAATTATAGAAAAAGCTAATAAATTAATTCCTGTTTCTTATAGAGAAAAAGTTGTAAATTATTTTTCCAAAGTGGATTTCATCATATCTAATTATCTAAAGGGGCAGGTAAATGTATGTATTGTCATGATGGTCTTTTACTCTGTGAGCCTGAGCATAATCGGATTGAAACACTCTATTGTTATTGGAATTTTATCAGGAATGTTAACGTTCATACCTTACGTAGGACCATTATTATATACCATTATTGGGTTTTTGAGCGCTATTACTCAATTTAGTGGATGGTTTGAAAGTGCTGCCGTTTTGCTATTATTTGGTGTTGGACAATTAATAGATTCAAACATATTAGTTCCTTTATTAATAGGAAAAAAAGTTCATATACATCCAGCTGTAATTATTCTGGGAATTACTATATGCGCTTCATATTTTGGATTTACAGGTATATTACTTTTTATTCCAATAATAGCAATGTTCAATGTATCAGTAGAATATGCAATCAATAAATATTTTAAAAGTGAGCTTTATAAAAACGGCTAACAGACCTTTTGCATAATCAATTTATGGTAAGAGGAGAAATGAGCCTAGAGTACTTGAGATATTTGAGGAGCGTAAGTAAATTTCTGCGCAAAAATTACTACCAGAAAGAGGTTACGTAAGAGGTTTAATGTGCAATTAAATTTATTTAACAACAATCAAGCTGATTATAGTCGGCAAAATTACATCATCTTAGATGAAAATAAGCACATATATAATTCAGTAATTGAGGATTTATCTTGGAGATGTCTAATTCTTTTTGGACCTAAAAGCTCTGGTAAAACTCATCTTGCTCATATTTGGCAGTCAATAAACGATGCAATTTTTATCAATGTGAATAACTTTGTAAGCGAGATTAGGTATAGCGATGCTTTTATTTTAGAAGACGTACAAAACATTAAAGATGAAGCAATGTTATTACATTGTTACAATTACATGAAAGAAAATGATAAGAAACTGCTAATCACTTCTTCAATTTCGCCAAAAAAACTTAACTTCAAACTAAGAGATTTAAGTTCTCGAATATTATCAACTATCAGCGTAAAAATTTTGCCTGCAAGCGAGGAATTATTAAGAATCATGCTAATAAAACGATTTTCAGATAAACAGTTAAAAATTGATTTAAAAGTGATTAATTATATTTTAGCAAGAATAGAACGTTCTTTCTATAGCATTGATAAAATTATAGAGAAGATAGATAATGAATCTATAGGGTCAAATGTGACCGTTCCTTTTATTAGCACTTTATTAAAAAAAGATGCCATTTGATTTCTTCTTTTGTAAAGGTATATATTAAAAATTTATTAACACCCATAACACTAACGTAATTGAAATCTCTATCTGTCTATGTTAGAATTATAATAAATATTATGTTATAATAAATATAGACACAGCTAAGAAGTATTCTATATTTATAGTAGAGCTCACTTTATAAGGTGTTTTTTATAGATTTGACGTTATAATTTAACTATGATGAGAGTAAGATTAAATTTAAAAAAAAGGTTAAAGCAAAGGTTTGTGATATTCACTCTATTGATAAATGCCTTATTTGTCTCATATTTTCTCATAAGACACACAGGAAACACTTCCAATCAAATTATAGCCAAAGAAATAAATATAGGAGCTGATAATGAAAAATAAACAGTCGCAAAATAAAAAAGAAAATCTTTACATAACATATTACATAGATGCTTTGGCTTCAGAGAGGTCTGCTACACAAAATACTCTGGAAAGTTATCGTTCGGATTTACACCAGTTTGAAGAATTTCTATTAGAAAGCGGCACTACCTTGGTTGGCGTAAACAAAACCAATATTAAAGACTATGTGAAATCTCTATGCACACAAAAAAAATATAAAAGTAGCTCTATATCAAGAAAAATATCCGCTATGAAAAATTTCTATAAGTGTCTATTTAATGACGGAATAATAGATTTTAATCCAGCACCGGCTAATGATGCTGAATTAAAGAATCCAAAAGTTTCTCGTCCTTTGCCTAAGTATTTAAGTGTCGAAGAAATATTTTTGCTAATGGACACAGTGAGAACATCAGCAAGCAAATCGAATAAAGAGATAAGCAGCAAAAGGCTATGTGCGATTTTAGATATCCTTTACTCTTCTGGAATGCGTGTTTCTGAACTAATTGATATGAAGTTATGTGAAGTGTCACATTTAATAAACAGTAATAACAAAGAATGCTATATAATAATAAAAGGAAAAAGTGGTAGAGAGAGGCAAATTCTTTTTAATGAACAAGCATTGCAGAGCCTTAGAAATTATTTATCAGTTCGTGACAATCTGATCCCTAAAGGAAAGGAATCTGATTGGCTATTCCCAGGTGATAAACCTAATAAACCAATTACAAGGCAGAGGGTCGGTCAATTAATGAAGGAGTTAGCAAGAAAATGCAATATTGATGAAAATAAGATCTCTCCACACGTGATTAGGCATTCTTTTGCTACCCATCTACTGAATAGCGGAGCAAATATTGTGTTGATACAGAAAGTTCTTGGCCATACTAACCTTTCTACAACACAAATATATACCCATATTGCTAACGAAAAGTTAAAGGACAAATTAGCTGATTCGCATCCTATTACTCAGATGATCAATAATTAAACTTATTGCTTTTAATTTGTAGTAAAGTTAAATTCAAATAAGTTTATGTGAGTTTGTGATTTCAAGTTTACTGTTTAATTTTTTCCTTATATTATGGGAAGTATTCTATACTTTAATTGCTCTCCCTGTAATTTTCTTTCCTGAGTATGTAATAACCATTTTCCTCGCCTGTTCGGTGAGAGTTGTATTATTCATGCTGCGTTTATTATGTGGCATTAAATATGAAGTGAGGGGAATGGAAAACATTCCTAAGCAACCTTTTATCATTGCATCTAAACACCAATCTCCATTTGAAACATTTATTTTTATACTACTATTTAGAAAAGCGGTTTTTATTTTAAAACGTGAATTGAAATGGATTCCATTCATTGGTTTACATCTTATAGCGCTGAAAATGATTTTTATTAACCGTTCAGATGGTATCAGTTCTATACGCCATATAATTAAACTAGCAAAAATGCGTATAAAAGAAAATAGAAGCATAATAATATTTCCTGAAGGTACAAGAACGACTATAAACCAAAATATAAAATATCAACCAGGTATTGCTGCTTTATATAGCGTATTATCTGTTCCTGTGTTACCGGTTGCTTTAAACACTGGTTTGTTTTGGCCAAAAAGCATACTTTCTCTGAGAAAGAATCCCGGAAAGGCAGTAATAGAAATATTGCCTCCAATATATCCTGGGTTAAACAAAAATGAATTCTTGCAAAGTCTAGAAAAAATTATTGAAGAGAGAAGCAGTAGATTAACCATAGAAAAAACTGATATTGCAAATTAACAAAAAAACTTTATAATTAAAAAAAAGTACAGTATTTTAGGTATTAATATATGGCAAATCATAAGAGTGCTAAAAAAATGATAAAGGTAATAGCAAAGCGCACTTTAATAAATAAGATGCGGAAAAGTAAAACTCGCACCGCTATTAGAAAATTGGTTGATATAATCAAGTCTGGCGACAAAGAAAATGTTGTTCTGGCATTTCGGAATGCTGAATCTAATTTGCACAAGTGTGTGAATAAAGGTGTTATTCATAGGAATACTGCTGCGCGTAAAATAAGTCGCTTAAATGCAAAAGTAAAAGCATTGATGACCGCTTAATACGGTTAATGTAAAGTTAACTGTATTAATATATACTCTTCAGTTTGTATATTCTGTATAAAATTTAAGTAGCTTAAGTGATGGATAAAAAAGCGCTATTAGAACTAAGTAATGGATTAAAAATTGAGCTACCCATATTAAGTGGAACAATAGGTCCTGACGTGTTAAATATCAAGGATTTATATAAGACGACAGGATTATTCACTTATGATCCGGGGTTTGTTTCCACAGCTTCATGCTCTTCCACAATTACATTCATTGATGGAGATAAAGGAGTTCTTAAGTATAGGGGACACGATATAGCTGATTTGGCAGAGAATAATAGTTTTACTGCTGTGATTTATTTATTGCTCTATGGTGAACTACCCAATTCAGAGCAACACAAAAAATTTCTTCTCAAAATACAAGAATCATCCAAAGTATCAGAGCAAGTTACAAATGTAATTAAAGCATTTCCAAAGACTGCTCACCCTATGTCGATTTTAGTTGCATGTTTTGCAAATTTGTCAGCATCTTACCATGAAACACATGGCAACAATGTCAATGGTGAAGATTTAGATTTTGGAATTTCTGCAATAGCACAAGTTCCTGCAATTGTTGCAATGATTTATAGGCATATCAACAATCAGGAATTCATAAATGCTAACAATGAATTAAGTTACAGTGAAAATTTCTTAAAGATGATATTTGGCGATGCTGTTGATAATGATAAAAGCGCCCTTTTTGCAAAAGCTCTGGATAAAATATTTACTCTCCATGCTGATCATGAACAGAATGCTTCTACGGCGGCCGTCAGATTGGTGGGATCTGCTGGTTCTAATCTGTTTGCAAGCCTCTCTGCAGGAGTTGCTACACTTTGGGGACCAGCACATGGTGGAGCTAATGAAGCAGTTATAAATATGCTAAAAGAGATAGAGCAAAGTGAAGATATAGATAAATTCATCGAAAAAGCTAAAGATGATAAAGATCCATTTAAATTGATGGGATTTGGACATCGTGTTTATAAAAATTATGATCCGCGCGCGCGGATATTGAAAGACGCTTGTCATGAGGTTCTAAGTAAACTAGAACAAAATAATGAATTGCTCAAAATTGCAAAAAAACTTGAAGAAATAGCTTTAAAGGATGAATATTTTATTGTGCGTAAGTTATATCCAAATGTTGATTTTTACTCAGGTATAATAATGAATGCTATCGATATTCCTTCAAATATGTTCACGCCTATTTTTGCACTTGCAAGAACCACTGGTTGGGTTACTCAGTGGTATGAAATGATAAATGATAAAGAAACTAAGATCTGTAGACCAAGGCAACTCTATTTTGGTAAATAAATTTACTTTCACTTCATTAGACTTCTTGTATAACCCAAGCTAAGTAGAAAAAAGGTATAGCTATACCGCCACGAACCGTCATTCCGCCGCAGACCGTCATACCGCCGCGGTATCTCTTAGCCGCTAACACGTAGCGGGATGACGATTGTCAGGCCAGCGCCCTTATGATGTCATTCCAGTGCTCCTTTTTTTTGTCATCCCAGTGCCCAGACACTGGGATCCAGGTTTTTTAGAGCTATCATAGGATGACAGAAGCACACTTTGTCATCCCAGTGCGTGACACTGGGATCCAGAAAACTTAACTCTACATCAAGTAAATGTACAATAAGAACTAGATCCCAGACTGGAATGACGCCCTACTTAACCGTCATACCGCGATTCATTCGCGGTATCTCTTAGCCGCTAACACGTAGAGGGATGACGGTTGTCGTTTAGCTATAAATGTTTAAGAAATTTACCAAACAAAAAAAAGGCAAAAGAAGCCCCGAGTAGCGAGTTTTGACTCTATATTACTGTAAGTGGCGCTGTAATAATGTGCTAACGCTTAAAATAAGCGCGATTTGGCTGAATGTAGAAAAAATAAAAAAGACATGCAGCCGCTATAATTTTATGTAATCCGCCAATAAATACTCTGAGTTTTTTACTGAATTTTGTCATTGAGCCTGCAGGTCAAAAACAAGTTTTGAGTCATAAATACCCTTATTGTTATAATAAGGGGGCTGGCGGAGCTTGTCAAGCAAGTTTTTTCGTTTCTGCGGGCTACTTGAATAACGGCTACAATGTTTGTACAATTGTGCGTCATGCGCTGTAATCCGCTTTAGCCCTTATCTATATCTCAGTTCCACCAACAGTTATTGCGTCGACTTTGAGTGTTGGTTGACCAACTCCAACGGGCACATTTTGTCCATCTTTTGAGCATGTGCCAACACCGGGGTCCAACTTTAAGTCGTTGCCAACCATGGATACTTTTTTTAGCACTGTTGGCCCATCACCAATTAGTGTTGCTCCTTTGACTGGCTGTGTAATTTTACCATTTTCTATTAAGTAAGCTTCTGAAGATGAGAAAACAAATTTCCCTGACGTTATATCAACTTGCCCACCACCAAAATTTACTGCATACAGACCTTTCTTTACGCTAGATATTATTTCTTTCGGCATATGTTTCCCTGGTAACATATAGGTGTTTGTCATGCGCGGCATAGTAACTTCTTTATAACTCTCTCTTCTACCATTACCAGTCGGATTTACACCCATAAGCTTGGCATTCATATGGTCCTGCATGTAGCCTTTGAGAATTCCATCCTCTATCAATATATTATAACTGGATGGAGTACCTTCATCATCTATGCTAATAGAACCACGCAAATTAGGAAGAGTTCCATCATCAACTACTGTGATGCCACTAGCTGCTACTTGTTTACCAATAGAATTTGAAAATGCTGAGACTCCTTTACGATTAAAATCGCCTTCGAGTCCATGACCCACAGCTTCATGCAACAATACTCCCGGCCAGCCCGGACCTAGAATAACTGTCATTTCCCCAGCTGGAGTTGGAATTGCTTCAAGATTTACCAGTGCTTGTTCCAAAGCCTGGTTTGCAACTTCTTTCCACTTTTTCTCAGAAACAAACTTACTATAAGAATCCCTTCCACCGTGTCCTGCGGAGCCTCTCTCGGTTCGACCATCTTTCTCTACGATGACTAACACATTAAAACGTACTAAAGGTCTGATGTCGCTTAATCTGTGATCACCCCTTATTATCTGTACGACTTGCCATTCTCCACTTAGAGTTATTTTTACTTGCTTCACGCAGTTATTTTTGGACCTTACATACTCATTAACCTCATTGAGTAGTTTAATTTTTGAATTCAGATCCATTTCATTTATAGGGTTAATCCTCGAATATAGGCTTTTTGTCTCTTCGTTTAAATTTATTGAATTTGTTTTGTTTAAAGACACTGAGCTTTTTACCATAGAAGCAGCATTACTAATTTCTTTTTCGCTGATCTCAGAAGAACAAACGAAAGATGTACTATCCTCACAAAAAGACCTTAAACCAAACCCCCTTCTGGTATTCAAGTCCATATGTTTTAATATGTTATCCTCAAAAAGCAGGGATTCTGACTGGCAAAATTCTAGAAACAGCTCACCACCATCGCTATTGCTCAAAGCGTTATTGACTATTTGATATACGTTATTAATATTAACATTGTTTTGAGCGAAAAATATTTGATCTAGATTTGGCATTACCTTTGAACTAAAAATTGTTCAAGTATATTATTTAACTTTAACATAGTAAACTATAAAAAGCCCGGGTGGCGGAATTGGTAGACGCGCTAGCTTCAGGTGCTAGTAACTTTTTAAGTTGTGGAAGTTCAAGTCTTCTCTCGGGCACTCTTAGCTTCCATATTGCTTGTTGAATTAATTAATGCTATAATATAACATATTAGGTAATATTTATGCTATGTATGATGAAAAAAATAAGTTAGCCCACAGAAAGAAGGTACGAACTTATTCAAAACGCTTAGTTACTACACTATCTACTATCTCTTTCATTGGATACATAGCGGCATTGGTCTTGAATATTCCTGTCTTAAGTCTGTATTTTAGTATTGCCGGCACTATATTAAGTGCACTTTCGTTTGCTTTAAATATATGGTCATTAAAGGATCATTTTCTACAGAAGCAACTTGGTGTAGCAGGACAAAAAAAACTAACAAAGATCTGTCTTGATATTACATCTAACGTTTCGTTTTTAATAGGAGGAATTGCATCTATATTGCCTCTCGAATCTTCTATCATTCCTTTTCTTTCTACTGCTTTTTTCATTCTAGGCTGTGTTATTATGGCAGCCAATATCGTTCAGACTATGATCAGTAAACCACAGATAGAAGAAAATAATAACGTCAAAGGTGGTCATCCAGTAATTCTGAGGCAGTTAGAACTTAATTACTAAATATTAACAAATTAACTTATGTTGACTTATACAGGAATATTAGCTATATAATTCCACTGAAGGAAGCCATTCAAAAGAGTTCGACGTAATCAGCATTGAAAAAGTATAAGTGAATTTAAAGCTTAGTGGTAAATAGGGGACTGAGTATCCTCATTTCAACGTCAATTACTTGAATAGTTGCTCAAGCCATCAAAATAAAAATTTTTATTCAGTAATTTGTGTATAAAGGGTACTATTTTACTAGTAGTGAAATAAATCAGAATGAAGTCTATTTTATTAACGAGGCCTTTATTGGACTCGTTCAATACAAAAAATATATTGAGAAAGTATGGATACAAAGTTTTTATAGAACCAGTATTCACAATAAAGTACTTAAATCCTGATATATCTGCGTACGAATTTGACGTTGTGATATCTACAAGTAAAAACAGTGTAAAGGCTTTTAGTCAAATATGCAAAGTGGATGGCTTTCCGATTATTACGGTTGGTAATTCAACCATGCAGGCTGCAAAAAATTTGGGGTTTTCTGATATAATCTCAGCAGACAGCAATGTTGATGGTCTGATATCATTCATAAAAGCTCATTATTCAAATGCAATAAAGTTCTTATATATAAGGGGGCAAGAAGTATCATGTGATCTAAAAAAGAGATTATCTGAAGAAGATTTTAACGTAAGAGAAGTTGTACTCTATAAAACAATTATTAAAAGGAGTCTAACTAATAGGTGTAAAAATTTGCTGTTGGATGGTAAAATTGATGGTGTTGCTTTTTTTTCCTCACAGACAGCAAGGGTATTTTGTTCATTAGTTCTAAAAAGTGGGCTATCTCCTGTGATGAATAATGCAGTTGCATATACCATGAGTAAAAACATTGCTGATAGTTTAAAGTTAATCAAGTGGAAAAAAATTATAACATCGAGGTTGCCTACTAGGGAGAGTTTAATTGATATAATTAATAAGGATTGTTGATGCTAAAGATTGCAACTTGGAATGTAAACTCCATACGTAAAAGAATTAACCAACTTTGTAGTTTTATAGTTGATAGTCAGATAGATATAGTTTTGCTGCAAGAGATAAAATGTACGGAAGAGCAATTTCCTTATGCAGAGATAGAGAAGCTGGGATATGAATATGCTATCTATGGACAAGTTGCAAGAAATGGCGTTTGTGTTTTATCTAAATATCCGATACTGGGAAAATTAAAAATTGACATTGTAGAAGGTCATCAAGAAGCACGTTATATAGAATGTGTAATAAAACACACTAATCAGAAGGTAAGGGTAGGAAGTGTATACGTGCCAAACGGCCAAAGCCTAGACTCTCAAGCATTTGAATATAAACTCAAGTTTTTTGATAATCTATATGAAAGGATGAGTACTTTGTTGAATAGTGAAGAGTTAACTATTATAGCTGGAGATTATAATGTTGCACTGGATGAAATTGATGTTTTTGATTCAAATTTATTGAATGGCCAAGTGTGCTTTCATATAAAAGAACATGAGAAGTTAAGAGCAATCTTGAATCTTGGGTTTAAAGACGCGTTTAGAATATCCCACCCCAATTTGCAACAATTTACTTGGTGGCATTATCAAGGCAATTCACTCAGAAACAATCAAGGAATGCGAATAGATTATATGCTACTATCGCCACAAGCTGTAGATAAATTGGAAACATGCTACATAGATGATAGATTGCGTAAGCTAGAAAACCCATCTGATCATACTCCTGTTGTATGCGTTATAGAATAATAGTAGACCTCTTATACAACTCACTTTTTGGCAAACCTAGGTCTTACTTGGTTGCCGCACTGTGTTTTGAGCTAGCCGATCTACAGCAACTTGTTCAAGCACAGTAGACTGCTCACTCTTTTCGTTTTCCCTGTTGTTTCTCTGGGAAATTTGCTCAGGAACAGGTTGTTGTCCACTCTTTTCATTTTCCTGGAAAACTTTCTCAGAAACAGAAATAAGTTGCTCACTTCCTTTAGCTTTCTTGACTGAGGTTCCTAAAATTTTATTGATACCATCGCTAATTTCATTATCCCATTCTTTTCTTTCCTTTTCATCTCGTGAATGAGGGTTATACAAAGTACCTTTTTTGTTATTTGAAAAAAGAACTTCAACTCCTCTCTTTACGGCAAATATTGTGCCGATAGCAGTAAGAACTACTCCGAGTGTAGTAGGACCAAAAATTAACATTGGAATAGTGGAAAGAAGGACAGGAAAAAAGATCTTGCTTAAGAACGTTGTTGCCATCTCTTCATCACTGAGCGGTGGCTCACCCTCCTCTTTTTTATCTTTACTTAAGAATGGTATTTTTTCTTTCATCCCATTCATAAAAGAGCTAAAAAAGTTTTTAGGATTTACCTTTATTCCAAACAGCCACCCGGGAAGCTTTATGAATGAATCTTTAGCTTCTGTACCCCGTATATCAGCTACACACTTAGCTACTGCTTTTTCTATTTTACCATTCTTTAAATTCTCTTCATTAGCTAAATTTTCTTCTCTAATTTTTTCAAATACGGAAAGTAAAAGCTGACAAAAGTTTTCTTCACTTAGTAACTTTATATCTTCTTGATTAATATTATTGAATATACCTTCATGATTTTTTGATATAAAAGTAAAAATTTTCTTTTCATTTCCATTCTGTAATCGCTTTAATTGTTTGTTTAATGACTCCAGACCACGATGTAATTTTTGTTTTTCTTTATCTGAAAGTTCTTCTTTCAATTTCTGTTTCTTCTTTTCTATTTCCTGTTTCGTTTGCTTTTCTAGATTTTCTGGATTTTTTAAAGTATCTAGGAAAGCACGATAGATTGCCTGATATTCCTCTTTTTCAAAAATTTTCTCATCTTTGTTAGTTACCTGATTTGAAGGTTCCAAATTCTTTGTTTGTGGAGTTAATATTTTTGTCATAACTGAGTTACTCACATTTACTATACTTTAATTGTAGCATATTTTTCATATTAATTCAAATAATCTATACTCTTAGAATCCGCCATGTCTAAGTCATAATTAAGAGCCCAGTTGTCGCCAACTTTTATTTCTGCTTCAAGTGGTACAGAAATTTCTATTGCATTTTCCATTATATCTTTCATAAGTTCTGCCGTTTCTTGTACCTTTTCGTCCTCTACTTCAACCAGTAGTTCATCGTGAACTTGGAGGATTATTTTGCCTATTTTCAATTGATCAAAAAGCTGAATCATCGCACGTTTTATTATATCAGCAGCGGTTCCTTGCAGTGGTGCGTTTATTGCTGCCCTTTCTGCAAATTGTCTTACATAAGGAATTGTATTGTTTATGTCTCTTACAAAGCATCTTCTGCCAAATAAAGTTTCTACATAACCATGCAATCTTGCGATAGACACTGCTTTTTCCATATAGTCCTTTATTTCTGGGTAACAGGAAAAATAGTAATTAATGTATTCAGCAGCCTCTGCAATGGTAATTCCAAGCCGTTTTGCAAGGCCAAACGGACTAATGCCATATATAATTCCAAAATTAATGGATTTTGCTTTGCGTCTTAATTGCTCATCTATTTCTTGCACTCCAAAAACTTGCCTAGCGGTGATATCGTGAATATCTTGTCCATTCGCAAAAGCTTCTTTAAATGCTGCAACGTTTGCAACGTGTGCCAGGAGTCTTAACTCTATTTGTGAATAGTCGGCAGAAATTATCTTGTATCCTTTTGGTGCAATAAACGCTTGTCTGATAAGATTTCCCTCTTCGCTTCTGATAGGAATATTCTGTAAATTAGGATTGCTGGAGCTCAGCCTTCCAGTTGCAGTTGCAGTCGTTGAAAAGTTTGTGTGTATCCTACCATCAATGGGATCAACTTGCTTTATTAGCGCATCAGTGTAGGTGCCTTTTAATTTACTTAAATGTCGCCAACTTAAAATTTTACCTGCAATTTCTACCCCTTCTTCTTCGAGTGCCTCTAGAACTTCATAATTGGTGCTATACGATCCAGACTTTGACTTCTTCTTTTTACTTAGCCCCATTTTATTAAATAAAATATCACTTAATTGTTTTGGTGACGCAATATTAAATCTTTCCTCTGCTAAGTTATATATCTCATCTTCAAGCACGGCAATTACCTGCTGAAATTTATCGGACAGCTCCTGTAATTTTTGTATGTCCAGTAGTATTCCATTTTTCTCCATATCAAATATTACTTTCATAAGTGGCTTATCGAAGCGCTCGTAAATTGTGAACAATTTTTCCTGAAATAACCTCTGCTTTAGCTTTTCATGAATTGCTATTAAAGTTTTTGCCGAGAAAATTTCTGCATTTTCACTCAAATTATGCGCAACTATGTTTGGAATACTGTGATCATGCTTTCCTGTATCCAAGCTATACGACATTATCATCAAATCATCAACTGAATCTAGCATCTTCTCCACTGCAGGAAAGATTTTCCTCATCTCTTTAATGTTATGTATTATTTTAAGCACCCCATTTGAGAGTAAAGTTAAGTTAATTACAACGAGTGCATTTTGTATGCTGTCTTGCTCTATATAAAAAATATTACTTTCGCTATAAGATAAACTTAATACATTGTTTTCAAGGTGGTAATGAATTGCAATTTTGCCTTCATATCTACAACGCTCTAAAAATTTCTCTAACTCTTCACTACTATATTCTGTTTTCTTTTCTCTGCTAGATCCATTATAAAAAAAAAGCTTTTCCATTTTACCTATTAAGGAATTGAATTCATACTTCTTTAAAAAGGATAATAATTTCTCCATATTTGGAGAATGGACTTCATATTTTGCAATATCATGTTGAAGGTCTACTTTTTCGCATAGTGATAAAAGTTCTCTTGAAATTAGTGCTTTTTCCTTATGTTCGGTAAGAATATTACGAATTCTCGTTTGCTCGATGTCATCAATGTTCTCTATAATATTATTCAATGAATCAAATTCATCTAGTAATTTAGCTGCAGTCTTTGGCCCTATTCCTGAGACGCCTGGAATGTTGTCAGATGCATCACCAGTTAGAGAAAATAAATCAAGAAGCTTGTGTGAGTTTACACCAAATTTTTCTACTATTTGTTTTTCATCTATATATATATTTTTAATGGGGTCGAATATTAAAATATTGTGGTTCAAGAGTTGAAATAAATCTTTATCTGATGAAACGACTACCACTTTAAAGTCTTGGTGGTTGGCGTATTTTGCAGCTAGTGTTGCGATTATGTCATCTGCTTCATAACCTTCAATTTCTTCATAGCTGAGGTTAAAAGCTTCTACAGCTTCCCTCAGTATGGTGAACTGTGGAATTAGATCCTCAGGAGGCGTTACTCTGTTTGCTTTGTATTCAGGATATAAATTGTGCCTAAAATTCTTTTTTCCTGCATCAAGTGCTATAGTTAAGTAGTCCGAATGGGCAATGTACTTAAGAACCATATTCAGAAAGCCATATACACCACCTATTGGCATTCCTGCTGTGGTAATTAAGTGAGGTAGTACATAGTAAGCTCTGAAAAGAAAACCATAGCCATCGATGATTGTGAAAGTTTTTTCTTTCATTGTAGATATTTATGCGTGCTTTTGATGGTCCACTATTTAGCTGCGAAAATCAAGTTTTTGTTTTTCTGCTTTTGAGCATTGTAAGAGATTTTACCGAAAATAGCATTCATGCATGGTTATACCAATTCCCATTAGACTTCTTGCATAACCATATAACATTGGGAATAGAGACGAAAAAACTTACTTGACAAACTCCGCCAGGTCCCTTATTGTAGTGTTAAGGGTATTTATGGCTCAAAACTTGTTTTTGACCTGCAGGCTCAATGATAAAATTCAGTAAAAAACTCAGAGTATTTATTGGCGGATTACATAAAATTATAGCGGCTGCATGTCTTTTTTATTTTTTCTACATTCAGCCAAATTGCGCTTATTTTAAGCGTTAGCACATTATTACAGCGCCACTTACAGTAATATAGAGTCAAAACTCCCACCACGGGGCTTCTTTTGCCTTTTTTTCTGTTTAGTAAATTTCTTAAATATTTATAGCTAAACGACAACCGTCATCCCGCTACGTGTTAGCGACTAAGAGATACCGCGAATGAATCGCGGTATGACGTAGGATTGCTGTCATTCCGCTATGTGTTAGCGGATGAGATACCGTGAATAAATCACGGTATGACGGTCTGCGGCGGAATGAGGGTTAAGCAATTCGTCATCCCGCTACGTGTTAGCGGGATCTAGAGATACCGCGGCAGTATGACGGTTAAGTAGGGTGTCATCCCAGTGCTCGGCACTGGGATACCTTTGTTGTATTGCCAAAGAGATGAGGAAACTAATGAGCATGACTTACAATGCTTAAGCTTAAAGCATTAGATGCTTTTTACAAGATACAAGGCAGAAACTTATCAATAAGCCCCCATCAAGAATCTTATCTGTTAGCTATATATAAAATTTGATACTCTGACTACAATATACTACTATAGATAAAAGTGTTATCAATGGAGCAAAGTATGGAATTAACAGTAGGAAATAATGTGCCATATTACTATAGTACCACAGAAGTGGTATTAATGGAACGAGATATGGAATTAGCAGTAGGAAATAATGTACCATATTACTATAATACCGTAAAAGTGTTATTAATGGAGCAAGGTATGGAATTAGCAGTAGGAAATAATGCACCTGATTTTAGCTTACCAACAGATTCTGGTGAAAATTTATCATTAAGTGAATTTTTTGATAAAAAAAATGTAGTTCTTTATTTTTATCCTAAAGACGATACTCCTGGTTGTAGGATGGAGGCAAAAGGCTTTAGAGATAAAATAGATGATTTTTCTTCCTTTGACACAGTGATAATTGGTGTATCAAAAGATAGTGTTAAGCGCCATGCTAACTTCAAAGCAAAATATTCTCTGCCATTTTCTTTAGTTTCTGATGAGAATGCTGAAATGTTGGAAAAATATGGTGTTTGGGTAGAGAAAAGTATGTTTGGCAAAAAGTATATGGGAATAGAGCGCACTACTTTTTTAATAGATAAAAAAGGTAAAGTAGTGAAGATCTGGAAAAATGTAAAAGTTAGTGGGCATGTTGATGAGGTTCTGGAAGAAGTAAGGAGAATGTAAACTAAAGAATAGGTTAATGGCTACCCATTGCTACATAAAAAAGCTGAAATTACATAATTTTCGTAGCCACTCAAACTTTGAACTGGATTCAGATGATAGCTCAGTTGTAATAACTGGCGAAAATGGTATTGGTAAAACTAATATACTTGAAGCAATCTCGTTGCTTGCTAAAAGCAATGGAATGAAAAAAGCAAAAGCTAGTGAGATACAAAATAGATTTAGTAATGAAGATTGGGTAGTGCACTATAATTTTTTTAATGGAACGGATTTTAATTCAATTGGTATCGCAAAGAGTTTTGATAAGAAACTAATACAAATTGATGGAAAAACGCAATCAAGTTATTCATCTCTGTATAAGATATCCAATGTAATATGGCTGATTCCACAAATGGACTATGTTCTTCTTAATTCTCCAAGTGACAGATTAAGATTTTTAGACCGTATAGTTTCACTGTTTGAAGAAAATTACACTTGCTGCTACATGAGGTATAGAAAAGCTAAGCATGAGCGAAGTAAACTATTGAGGGAGAACATTTTGAACAAAAACTGGTTCTCTAGTCTTGAAAACATAATGGCCGTTAATGCAGTTAGTATTTTACATATGCGATCGTCTGTTTTAAAAATATTACAAGATACAATTGATAACCATTCCAGTAAGCTTTTTCCGAAGGCAAGTTTGAAATTCAGCAGCCAGCTAACTTTGGACGATACTGCAGAATATTTTCAGAATCGTCTAAAGGAAAACAGAGAAAAAGATTCATTGACTGGTAGAGTAACCCTTGGTGTGCATAACGATAATTTTCGGGTTTTTTGTCAAAAAAGAAACGTACCAATAAATCTGTGTTCCACTGGAGAACAAAAGTTATTACTGCTTTCTATTATTTTATCCAGTGTAAAAGCAAGGTGTATTTATTACAATAAGGCACCACTTCTTCTACTTGATGATATAATGTCTCATCTGGATAAGCATTACAGAAAGGCGTTAATAGAGGAAGTGTTAAGTATTCAATGTCAAACTTGGATAACTGATGTAAATCAAGATAATTTCAATAGCTATCTTTATTCTTTCAAGTTTTTTGAATTGTTAAGTAAATAAGTGACAATATCCTTCTGCAAAAGGAAAGAAATACTTACGTCCTTGGTCTTTTATTATATGACTGTGACCTTACCCAGATGATATGAATAAGTATTGCTTAGTTGAAAGCAAGAGAAGATAATAACTTTTCAGAGTTGATAGGTGACAGTTCTTTTGAGGCACTTTCTGCTCTTACATGGAGTGTATGAAGAAGACCTCGTGACCCAGATTCTGCCACCGGTGTGGCTCACAAAATGTGATGACCTCGTATAGGAGTTTGGAACAACCGGTACTCTGATATATTGAGATATGCAATTGTGGTTCGCTCTAACCATACATTAAATACATCTTTATTAAACCCTCCTGTGAAGGTCATTGGTGCAATAAACTTCTTTTCAATCCATCCACCTATTATACTCACTCTTTCCCACTTTTTTCCTGGAACATCAGCATATATTTTTTCTCCTCTTGGAGCTCGTGCATATTCTCGGTATAGAATATATTTCATTCGCTTTTGAAAATACTATAAAACAGAAACAAAAGTGCTGTTTATTGCAGCTTTTGGGTAATTTAATGGTAAAAATTTTAGAGAGAAATTTTATACACTATCACTGATATTTTCCCTTAAGTTGACGCCATTGCCTGAACAGATACACTCGGATTTTTTATATAACTATATTTACTATCTTATTTGGTACAGCATATACAGTGCGAACTTTGCTTTGACCGATCTTACTGGACACAGAGTCTATCGCTATTTTCTTCAATTCTTCTTGAGGTAAGTTAATTGCTACCTCTATTGTTGTACGTAATTTTCCATTGATTTGCACTGCTATAGTTACCGTATCGTCAACTAATAATGATTCATCAGCTTTTGGCCAAGGTTGACCTCCTATTTCTTGCCATAGGCTTTCAGCTAGATGTGGTATGAATGGTTCGATTACTCTGATTAATATACATATACCTTCATCAATAAGAGATTTTCCAGTTTTTACATCTATTTCAGCTATTAAATTCGTCATCTCACGAAATTTTGCCACTACACAGTTTAATCTGCAGTTTTCCAAATCATCTGTAAGTCTGTGTAAGAGTTTATGAATTTTTTTTCTGTATTCTAGAAGTCCACCCGTAATACTTTCATTATCATAGTGTATATTTACAGGTCTCAGCTGCATGACCATACGCTGCAATTTATTTACATAACGAAAACAACCTTCCACGCCATCATCGGACCATTCCATATCTTTTTCTGGAGGAGTGTCGGACAACACAAACAAGCGAGCAGTATCAGCACCATATTTTTCTATGATAAAATTTGGATCAACTGTGTTCTTTTTCGACTTGCTCATTTTTTCAACTTTGCCCACTTGAACCTTAGCTCCTTGTGCAATCAACTCTTTTGCTTCTGCGGGAAATAGCCACTTACCATTTTCGTCTTTATAAGTTGCATGGCAGACCATTCCTTGAGTGATTAAAGTAGAGAAAGGCTCTTTAATATCAAAATAGCCACATTTGGTTAAAGCACGGCAGAAAAATCGTGAGTAAAGCAAATGCAGAATTGCATGTTCTATCCCACCTATATAATAATCAACAGGCATAAAACGATTACATGCATTTTTGTCTATTGATTTATCTTCACTACAGAATGCAGCAAAATACCAGGAAGACTCAAAAAAGGTATCGAATGTATCAGTTTCACGCTCTGCTTGCTTGCCACATTTTGGACAATCAACGAACTTCCAAGTTGGGTGCTTATCCAGCGGATTGCCACCACTTGTAAATTCTACATCTGCAGGTAGAACCACAGGAAGGTCTTTTTCTGGCACTGGAACAGTTCCGCAATCTTTACAATATATTATAGGTATAGGGCATCCCCAATAACGTTGCCTTGAAATTCCCCAATCATGTAAACGATAGTTTATCGTTTTCTTGCCTATTCCTTTTTCTTCAAGCTTTTTAATGGCTACTTTCTTTGCTTTGCTGACAGTTAATCCGTTTAAGAATTCAGAATTGAACATTACCCCATCGCCGGTGTATACTTCTTTTAAGGTCTCTGTGGCTTGTGCACCCTCTTCACGAACTACAGGAATAATCGGCAAATCATATTTCTGTGCAAATTCAAAATCACGCTGATCATGTGCAGGGCAACCAAAAATCGCACCTTCCCCATATTCCATCAACACAAAATTCGCTATGTAAAGCGGCAATTCCTTATCAAGAAATGGATGCTTGACGTTTAATCCGGTGTAAACTCCTATTTTTTCGCCATTCTCTCCCTTTGCCTTTATGTTATCAATAAAGTCTCGTATTTCTTTGTCCTTAAGATCCTGCACAATAGGGTACTCTGCTGCTACCGCAAAAAAAGAAGCTCCAAATAAAGTATGAGGAGAAGTTGTAAAAATCTTTAATTTCTTATTTAGACCAACTATTTCAAACTCTATGGTGACCCCTTCAGATTTTCCTATCCAGCGCTCTTGCATTGTTTTGACTTTTTCTGGCCAATTTTTTAGATCTTGCAAGCACTTGAGTAAATCTTCAGCGAAATCAGTAATCTTTAAAAACCATTGGGATAACTTACGTTTTTCAACAACTGCGCCTGACCGCCACCCTTTTCCATCGACTACTTGTTCATTTGCAAGCACTGTTTGGTCTACCGGATCCCAGTTAACCCACGACTCTTTTCGATAGGCAAGCCCATGCTTTAAAAAATCCAGGAAAAATTTTTGTTCGTGTTTGTAGTAATCAGGTTCACATGTGGAGAGTTCACGCTCCCAGTTATAAGAAAGACCTATAGATCTAAGCTGCGCACGCATACTATCTGTATTCTCTTTCGTCCATGCCGCAGGGCTAATATTATTCTCCCTTGCTGCATTTTCAGCTGGTAATCCAAACGCATCCCAGCCAATTGGATGCAAAACCTCAAATCCATTAGCTCTCTTGTAACGCGCTATCACATCCCCTATTGCATAGTTACGTAAGTGCCCCATATGAATTTTACCGGATGGATATGGAAACATCTCCAATACGTAACATTTCTCTTGTTCACTATTCTTGCTTACAGAAAAGTTCCACTTATCTTGATAAAATTTTTCAACGTTTTTAAAATCATATTTCATATAAATCCAAATTCAATTACAGTTCATATGCTTCAAAGGATCAATCGCTTGACCGTTATGCCGTATTGTAAAGCACATCTGCGGATCTTTATCCTGCGTACTTGACTTACCTGCAGACCCAATTACTTGACCCTGTTTTACTTTATCACCAATTTCAACATGTATGTTTTTTAAATAGGAGTACACAGTCATGTAATTATCTTTGTGTTCTACTATAATTAAATTTCCATACCATCTCAGCCCTTTGCCTACATATACCACTTTGCCGGGTGCAGAGGCAACTACATTCGTTCCATTTTGAGCAGCAATTTTTATGCCATCCTTACACGTTCCATCAGAAGACGTAGCTGTACCTTTAACTGGCATTACAAATTTACAATTTACCCCCGTGTTTTGCGTATCATTATTATCTCTGTATATCCTATTTATGATGGCTTTTCTATTTTCTTTTTTTATTAGAGGCTCCCTAATTAAATGGTACTCTCTTGTATATTCCAGCTCTCTTTTTCCGTAAAATTCTTCGCCTTTAAGCAGCACAGGTGCAGGTTTTTGCAGGCCACAGCCTATTAATATTGCTAATAACATAAGAAATGAGGCTATATGCCACATTTTAAACTCTCAAAAAACTCCAAAATTTTAGCAAGACGTAGTGTTTCACACCTGTTCGTTACTTTCCTCGTTATTTATTTTACTAGTTAAATAATCCCTCAAATCGGTAAGTTCTTGCAACAAATTCTTTGTGACTCTTATATCATTACCAAATTCTTTTTGCACTCCTTTTATTGTATATCCTTTATCATATAGCATGTGTTTTACTTTCTTTATGGCCTCTATACACTTACGATCATATAGCCTTCTTCCTTTACGCTTTGTAGGCTTAATTTGATGAAATTGACCTTCCCAAAATCTTAAAACATGCTGTTCCAAATGTAGCTCTTCAGCTACTTCCCCAATCGTATAAAATAATTTTTCCTTATTCATTAATTATTGATTAATTTTTTTATAATTTTTGAAGGCCTAAAAGAAATTGAACTTCTTGCCTGAATCATCACTTTCTCTGATGTATTTGGTATATTTCCTGGTCTTTCCTTCTTTTTCTTAACCAAGAATGTTCCAAATGACGATATCTTTACTATTCCATCCTTTGCCAAGCTTGTCTTTATTTCGTTCAATATATCATCTATTATCGAAGAAGAGTCTTCCTTTGATAATCCTATTTCTTGGTTTATATTTTCAGCTATCGTTGCCTTAGTTACTGTTGTGTCTTTTGTTGTAACGTGATCCATTATTGATAAATATTACAATACGTAAATATAATATAGCAATCGACTCAAGATTCAGCTACCCTATTTTTTAGGGTATGTCTCTTCTGTAGCATAATTTAAAATACTAGCAACTGCCAACATTGCAAATATTGCAAAAAGCGCCATTTGATGATTTGTAAAAAGTGCTAGCATTGACACTATAATTCCGCTGACAATAAACATAAACCCATTGATAATAGATGAAGATGTGCTAATGTATTTTCGTTTCACAATCTCGCTGCCGACAGTAAAATTAAGCATATGTCCTCCCGCAAAAAACCCGAACATTAACATACAAAAGTACACAACGTGGACTGTTAAATGGCTGCATAGTAAAATAATAATTGAGACGCCTTGCAATAAAGCAAAAGCAGAAATTACATATTTCCTATTTTTAAATAAGTTTGAGATTCGATCTGCAATTGGAGCACCAACTGCAAGACCAAGCCATAGTATTGCGGTTGCTATACCTGACTCCATTGTATTGAGTTCTGAGTTGCCCAGTAACCTTGGAGCCCAGAGGGTGTTAAGTGCTAAAAATGTTCCAAAAGTAATAGCACCCACCACTGAAGTTATCCAGATATCTCTTAATTTTAGCACTGTGAACATTACTGTTCTTATAGAGTTTTGTATTGTGCATTCTTCTGAACTGCTTTCTGGAAGTGTGTTTGGACAAAAAAGCGTAAGTACAAATATCAACACACCAAACAGTATTGTGCATACAATCAGATTCTTCCAATCTGCACCTTCGGCAAGCAAGCTAGAGAACAATATTTGAATTATCAGTGCAGAAAGACTTGAAATTGTCTGCACTAGTGAAAACATCAGGCCAAATTGGGCAACGGGAAAACAGATGCTACTTATATGAGCAGCACCAATAAAACCAAATGATGCTCCAGTTGCAATCAATAATTGTGATAAAATCAAATGAGCAAAATTGTCGCTATTAATAAGGACAAAGAACCCAAAAATCATAGTTAATAATGAGAAAAAATAAATTTTTTTACTGGAAAAAACATTAAACATTGTCCCACTAAAAAATTGTAAGATGGCAAAAGTCCAAGTATATACTGAGTTAGCTAGCGCAACTTGCATAATTGTCAGTCCAAGTTCTTTTTCGAGATTCACACTTATAAAAGTATAAATTATCTGCATATTGCTGAATATAACAACCAAGTTA
This sequence comes from Wolbachia endosymbiont of Aedes albopictus, assembly GCF_024804185.1. Lineage (NCBI taxonomy): Bacteria > Pseudomonadati > Pseudomonadota > Alphaproteobacteria > Rickettsiales > Anaplasmataceae > Wolbachia > Wolbachia endosymbiont of Aedes albopictus. The sequence continues at coordinate 406,477 of NZ_CP101657.1, read as the reverse complement.
CTGATCAGCCAAATGAACCAAGCTCTGCTTTCCATAAGATTTATTTTTATAAGTAATCTATTAGAAATTTAACACTAAGTCTCTTTTTAAGCTATTGTTTCCTGAATAAGTGCTGGACTTGATTCCCTTTAGTTTTATTGTATAATTAAATAATTTTATTCTAGAGGTTGGTAATATGGCACCACAAGATAAATCTCAATTCAAAAAGTTTGACAATATATTAGCAAGAATAAGTGACACCATTGATTCTGGTAAGGGTGATTCTATTGAGATTTATGGTGAAATAAAAAATTAGCTGAGAGAAGAACTTAATAATGTATATGAAGAATGGAAAAGTAGTGAATTTAATCCAAACTTCAGATTCAAATTAGATGATGGTTATGAAGTAGAAACAACACTACTGCACATTGCCATTCAATGCAGGAAAAGTGCTGCATGTCCACCACTAGTCCAATGCTTGTTAGATCAGGGAGCTGATCCCAACGTACAAGATAGTCCTCACAGTAGTTTTACCTTAACCTGTGTCCTAATGCCTTTTTTAAACCACCCGTGTCCAATCCATAGCTGTACGAACATTCATTTTTGAAGACAGCGAATGGTGTCATTCCAGTCTGGAATCCAGAAATTTTGCTTATAACTAAGCTGATGAGCTAAAGGTAGTTGTCTTACGCTAAAACAAACGTTTTTAATTAAGTTGCATAGAACCAGTGTCTGGGCACTGGGATGACACTCCATAAGTGTTGAAAGTGCAATCACACAAGGTGATTAATGGTATGTAAATCTCCTCTTGATATCAACCTTCGTTGTTGGGAAAGCAGATAAACCACGTCGAAAATTCGCTTAAACCTTCTAACCACAGGCAAAAAGGCGCTTTTTTAATTTACCATTGAAATTTATGCCGTTAACCACCTTATATAATGCCACTTATAGCACTTTCAACACTTATGTATGACACCCCACTGGTGTCCCAAACTACAACGTTCGTACAGTTGTGACTTGTATAGCGGGAATTGGTATAACTAATTTACTTATCAACATATCCACTAACTATACCGCTACACAGTTAGAAGTATTTTTTGATTTTACAATACAGCTTGAGATTCAATTTTTATAATTTTCTTGTTGACTAGCCAGACGGTATCTACCTTCTCGGCTTGCTGCTTTTGATAAAGTGTGGTTTTCAAGACCATATCAAATAGATCCTATTAAAAATCAATCGAATCTTCACATGTTTGTTCTTCATAAAAGAAGTTCAATGTTATCGTAGTACCAAGTTTTGCTTCACTTTTAATGTCAAAAGTTCCACCCATTAACTCTACTAATTTCTTGCTTAGCGGTAATCCGATGCCCGTACCTTCATTTCTATATCCCGAATCTGCTTGGCCAAAAACAGACATAACTTTATATATATCCTGCTGCATTATTCCTATTCCATTGTCATGAAACTCAATAGTTAATAAGTTTTTTTCTATATTTTCTTTTATCACCATTCTTATTAAACCATTTTTGGGAGTAAACTTGATTGAGTTTGATAATAAATTTATTATAACTTGTTTCATTCTCTTAGGATCTGCAATGACTAATAATTGTTTATTAGTCATCTCTTTTTTTAAATTAATCCCTGCTTCTTTTAATTTAGGTAATAGCATATTTATGCATGAATCTATTATTTTGTTCAGGTTAAACTTCACTTTTTCTACTGTTAAACTACTTGATTCAGCTTTTGAAAAATCTAACACATCATTAATTAAGGTAAGTAAGTGTGTTCCTGCATTATATATATCGTCTGCATACTCCTTGTATTGAGAGTTATCCATTGAACCTAAAGTTTCATTTTTGATCAACTCCGCAAATCCAATAATAGCATTAAGAGGTGTGCGTAATTCATGTGTAACGCTTGCAAAAAATTTTAGCTTATTTGCATTTTCTTGCTCTAATGCCTCTTTTATCTGCTGTAATTCAATGTTAGTTTTATGTTGCTTGGCTAGCATTTGGGTATTAGAAAAGTGCAAATAGAACATTATTAATATTAAAATTATTAACAATAAGCCTAAAAATGTTAAAAATAGGCCATATGCTATAACATAAGAATTATTGTAGTTTCGAAGAATCTTCAAAAAAAACGACGGTTTAACGCTATTTTCATGGAATATAGGAAAAATAGAAGTTAATGTATTTCCTGTAGTATAAAATATTTCTTGGTTACTTAATAGTTCATCAATTTCATCGTTTGTAAGTAACTGTTCATAATCATAATCTTGAGTGTTAAAATTACTGAATATTATTCTGCCGTTTTGATCATACAGTATTAAGCTGAAATCCTTTACTTTGCTCACTGATTGTAATAATTCAGCACGCAGTTTTACCAGTTGGTTTATGTAATCAAAACTTTTATATTTAATGTGATGCTTTTCTATTAGTAAATAATGGTATTTTTTTATCATGCCATTTTCCAGTATACTTTTTAAGTTTACACTTGAATCACGGTAAGAAGAAAGGAAATTACTCCTTAGTAAATAATTACAATATATCACACTGAATAAAATCATAAAGATCGATAAGAGTAATGCAATAACTTTTGTGTATTTGTTTTTCTCCAGCGCAGAAAACATTGATTTACCTAGCTTATACATATCCTTCTTATTGTGAAACAACGGTTTTTATGTTATTAATAATAAAATTTAGCATATAATATTTTATGACAATTTCTCCTATTTTGCCAGTTTATTCTCCTGTTAACATAAATTTTTCTTATGGTAAAGGTATTTACTTGTATGATATTGACGGTAAGCGCTACGTAGATTTTCACTCTGGAATAGCAGTTAGTAGCTTAGGTCACACCAATTTGCGATTAATTAGTACTCTAAAATTGCAAGGAGAAAAACTATGGCATATATCAAATACCTATAATATACCTGCTGCCAATAATTTTGCAGAGAAATTAATAAACAACAGTTTCGCTGACACTGTATTTTTCTCAAATTCTGGATCAGAGGCAGTAGAATGTGGGCTTAAGATTGCTAGGATCTATCAAAACGGAAAAGGCAATAAAACCCGTCACAGAATTTTAACATTCCATGGTGCATTTCATGGAAGAACCTTCCTAACTTGTGCTGCAAACGATAAACAGAGATTTTCTGAATCCTACATTGATTGGTGTGATAATATCGAGCCCAATATTGAGAGCGTAAAGAAAGCAATTTCAAGTGGTATAGGCGTTATATTAATAGAACCAATACAAGGGCAAGGTGGTATCAAAGTAATGGATGATACCTTCATGAGGGAACTAAGAAAGCTGTGTGATGAAAATGACATATTGTTATTTTTTGATTGCGTGCAATGCGGTGCTGGTAGGACAGGAAAATTATTCGCATACGAACATATAGGAGTAAAACCTGATATATGTGCTCTTGCAAAGGGAATAGGAGGAGGCTTTCCGCTGGGGGCTTGTCTTGCAACTGAAAGGGCTGCTAAGTATATGGCGGTCGGTATGCATGGTTCCACTTTTGGTGGCAATCCGCTTGCAACCTCAGTAGGCAATGTTGTGCTTGAGGAATTGCTAAGTCCTGGCTTTTTGAAAAATGTTGAAATTAGAGGTAAGTATTTAAAAAATAAATTAGAAGACTTAGCAAGTAAATTTCCAATAATAGAAGAAGTGAGAGGGAAAGGGTTAATGCTTGGAATAAAAGTGAAAGCAGACAATCAAAAGTTTGCAGAAGAGTTAAGTCATCATGGTTTACTCACTGTTGGGGTAACATCAGATAACGTTGTGAGAATTTTACCTCCACTCATTATCACTGAAAATGAGATTGATGAAGGAGTTGAGATTCTTAGACAATACTTATCTGAGAAATCTTCTGATTAGATTAATATGAGCGACAACTTAGTATATCTCGGAATGATTACTTCTCCTCACGGAATTAAAGGGGCTGTTAAAGTAAAAACCTTTACTGAAAAGCCTGAAAATATCTACTTATATGGTGAGCTAATAAGTGGTGATGAGAATTATAAAATAGACTCAGTATCTGTCATAGGTGATAATTTAGTAATAGCTACAATAAGCGGAGTAAATTCCCGTAATAAAGCAGAGCTTTTAAGGAATAAGAAGCTATATATAGAAAGAAGCAAGTTACCAGAGCCAAATGATGAGAATGAATTTTATCAAAGTGACCTTGTAGATATGGAAGTAAGGCTGGAAAGTAATGAATTATATGGCAATGTAAAATCTATATATAATTTTGGCTCAGGGGATATATTAGAAATTTTGGTTATCAGCACAAAAAAACACATTATGCTATCTTTCACTAAAGAGATATTTCCACATATAAATATAAAGGGGAGGCATATAGTATTAAATATGCCAGAATTTATTGACTAATAAAGACTTTGATATTTATATAAAGCTATTTATAATTATAAGATCAAGTTGAAAATGTAATTATGGCAGAAAGAGCTAACGATATCAGACCAGGTCAGGTGTTGGAACATAACGGCGGATTATTTTTGGTTGTAGGTATTATGCATACTCAACCTGGTAAAGGTGGTGCATACATACAAGCCGAAATGAAAAACATTAAAACCGGAGCAAAACACTATGAAAGATTTCGCTCTGATGCAACAATCAGAAGAGCAATTTTAGATGAAGAGGAGTATGTTTACCTTTTCACTGAAGGAAACATTGTAAATCTTATGCATCCAAGTAGTTATGAGCAAATCACTATAAATTTGGACTTATTGGGAGAAAAAAAGATTTATCTACAGGATAATATGAAAGTTAAAATAGTAACTTATCAAGACAAAATAATTTCTGCGCATGTGCCTGATTATGTTACACTTGCTGTGAAAGAAACAGAGTCTGTTATTAAAGGACAAACTGCTACTGCTTCTTATAAGCCTGCAATTTTAGAAAACGGAATGCGCGTTAACGTGCCTCAGTTTATAAAAGAAGAGGATAAAATTGTAGTATATACTCCAGATGACAGCTATTATGAAAGAGTGAAAGAGTAAAAGGAAGAATGTCCATCTCATCACCACGAATTAATGTGATGCTTGATTCTGTGCGTAGTGCTTCCAGGCAGCTTATGCGCGATTTTAATGAATTGCAAATTTCTAATGTTAAATCAGCAGACTTTATTAATAAAACTTATTCAAAATCCAAGCAAACCATATACGATTGCTTGCACGACTACAAACGAGACTATGGGTTTATTTCTGAAGGTGATACTGACCAAGAAATAAAAGATAACGGTTACACTTGGTTTATTATGCCTATAGAGGGCAGGGAGAATTTTTCTAGTTGTATGGTTTATTTTGCAGTATCAGTCTGTCTCATTCATGAAAATAAAGTTGTGGCAGCTGTAATTGATGCTCCGGCTCTTAGAGAAACTTTTTGGGCAGAAGAAAAGAAAGGTGCTTTTCTTGAGGATTTTAGATCTCGTCATATAAAAATGCGGGTGAAAAGCCGTGAAGGGGGTCTAATAGATGTAAGTGGTAATTTATTAAATAAATTGCTGCCTGGCAATAGTAATGTACGCTCCATCGGTTCAACAATTTTAGGCTTTGCGTACCTTGCAGCAGGAAGGCACAGAGGAGCAGTTTACTCTGGAGTTAACAAATACAAAACTTCGCTCGGTAGGCTTTTTCTGCAAGAAAGCGGTGGAAGGCTAACGGAAGACAACGGGCTAATCATTGCTGGAGATATAAAACTATAGCTAAAGTAATTTATGTTTACCTACAATTTGATAAGCGTAAAACTCGTCATTCCGCTACTTGTTAGCGGAATCCATGCTGAGATACCGCGAATAAATCGCGGTATGACGTAGGGCTGTACTAGCTATAGCATAAACAGGCTACAGAGATAGACAACTTTTCGAAAACTTTTACAAGAGATTCTGTTAAATGTTTTATCATTTCATCAGTATGATAAGGTGTAGGGGTAATACGGAAACGCTCAGTTCCTCTTGGCACTGTTGGATAATTTATATGTTGAACATATATTCCATGCTCATCAAATAATAATTTTGATGCTCCTTTGGATAACTCTGGGTCGCCAATTATTATTGGAATTATATGAGTTTCTGTTGGAATGAAGTTAATTCCTGTATTTCTCAGTGAGTTTTTTACTTTTTCAACGACTTGCTTTTGCTTTTCCCTTTCAATGTTGCTCGATTTTAGGTGTTCAACGCTTGCCTTTGCTGCCGCTGCTAAAACAGGCGACATAGCAGTGGTGAAAATAAATCCTGGAGCGGAACTTCTTATTACATCTACCAAGCTCTTTGAAGACGCTATATACCCACCCATCACTCCAAAAGCCTTTGATAGTGTACCTTGAATGACGGTTATTCTATCCATCAGGCCTTCTCTTTCTGCAATTCCGCCACCATGTGAACCATACATGCCAACTGCATGCACCTCATCCAAATAGGTGATTGCATTATGTTGATCTGCAAGATCGCATATCGCTTCAAGCGGCGCTATATCGCCATCCATTGAATATACGGATTCAAGTGCTATTATCTTTGGTGTTTTTGTGTCTACGGACTTTAACAACTGCTCTAAGTGATCAACATCATTGTGTTTAAATATATGTTTTGGTCTTTTTCCTGATTTTATGCCTTCTATCATTGAAGAATGGTTCTTCTCGTCTGAAAAAATTACTACATTTGGGATAATAGACGATAAAGTGCTAAGTGTAGTCTGGTTAGCAAGGTAGCCACAAGCAAAAGTTAAAGCAGCCTCTTTTTTATGCAAACAAGCTAAGGATTTTTCAAGTTCGACAACCTCTTTTGTTGTACCAGATATATTTCTTGTTCCTCCAGCACCAACAGATGAATTTTGAATAGCAGCAATAACACTCTCATTCTGTGACATTCCCAAATAGTTATTACTGCACCAAACAATTACTTCCCTATTTCTTTCGTAGTCCATAATGTGGGGGAGCCTACCTGGCAATGACGCAAAGTGCGTAAATTCACGGTAGCGCCCCTCATCTTTTATATCTTTGATTTTGTTTAAGAATATTTCTTCGTAGTTTACCAAGTTTTTATTCGCTAATAATTAATACAATTATAACAAATTATTAAATGGTAAACTACAATATTTATTCTTCAACTTACTGTTGCAGCAAGCTCTTTATCAGCTATAAGTTCAACATTACTACCCTTAAATGAACTTGAAGGTCTGTTACAGCAATATATGATTACAGCAGCAACTAAACAACAAGCTCCAACTGCTACTCCCACTGCTAACATCTCTAAGTAAACTGCGATAGCTATCCCTGCAGCAATCCCAGTTACTGCTAATGCAGAAGCAGCTACAATAGGCAGCTTACTACTTTTTGTACTGTTGCTACTTTTTAGCGTAGAATCTTCTTTATTTGTTTTCTCTGGTTCATCAGTTACATCTTCAATTAAAGAGTCTTTACTAACAATTGAAGAGTCTTCACTATCCTCAATATCTTCCATTGAAAAAGTGCTAGGTGATGGTACTGAAATTTCTGGTTGTATGCCTTGCAAACTACCACTACCTTTGGGAGTAAGGTCCTCCTTAGTCATATTCTCAGGAGAAACTTTAACATATTTATCATTGTTATTGTCAGTATCACCTTCATCACTCTTAGGCAATTTAGTGAAGCTTGAAGGACCGCTACTGCACTCATCACCACTCACAGAACTCTGTGGTGAAAGTGGTGGTGAATCTTGTTGATCACCTTTACTTTCAGACTCTACCGGTTGAACAGGAATTCGTTCCTTCTCATCACCATCAATTGATAACACGGTAGTACTGTCACTTTGAAAAACAAGATCGTCCTGTGTACTTAAACTTTCAGTATCATCCATTTGTCCTAGAACTGGAGTCTCAGGAACTTCTTGTTGCTCTTGAGTATTAGAAGGCTGTGCCTTAAGTCCTACACTTTCTCCTGGTACATGCACAGTAGGTAGAACAGGTGGAGAAATTGACTCTTCTAGCTGCTTGCCGTCGATTTGCACATTATCCGCTTGTCCAGGATTTTCGTTAGCTACTAAAGGTATTGGCACTGATTCTGGTTGTGGCTCTTGTTTATTACTATCACTTTCAAGCGTAGAACCATCCCTACTATTTGTTGTACCTAACATAGATTCTTCTGCATCATAAGAAACTTCGTCACTTAGAGAAGCTTGTTTTCCCTTATTACCATCAATTGATGACACGGTAGCACTTTTACTTTGAAGATTAAGATCACCCTGCGCACTGAAAGAAGCTTCTTTATTTTGAGTACCATCTGTTCGTTCAGAGATTTCGTTAGTTGATGTAGGTCCTAGAAGACTATTGCCATCATCAATTGAAAAATCTGTATCTTGGTACTCTTCAGACACGGTTTTATCGTGCTCACTATCATTTGGCTGTCTTGTTGTAGTTACTACAAGCTCTTCTTCGTTAACTATATCCTGAATTGAAGAATTGCTACCAGAACCTGAAGGACTGTCACCACGCTTATCATCACTCACAAGACTACCTGCTTCTTCAGGCGTGGTTACTGCTGCATTAGCAGAGGCTTCTGTATCTTTAACTCCTGCAGCTACCATTGCAACATAACTGTCTTTGCCACTTTCTTCAGAACTTTCAGAGTCAGAATCACTTTCACTATTCAACACAGTGTTGTTTTTGCCCTGATCACTCGATTGTTTACTGTCGTCTTGGGCATTATTCACTTGTCCAGAGTTTTTGCTAGCTACCATATTGTCATTAATATTTTTAGCCGTAGACACGTTGCCGACATCTGGAGAAACGCTAGATGATGGTACTAAAATTTCTGATTGTATATCTTGTGAAACATCCTCACTAACATCTTTTACTGATGATGCAGCAGCCTCAGCATCTCCAATGCTGTTGATCCTTTCTATAAGCAAATCTCTAGTTTTTAAGAGTCTTTCTTTCTGAGCAATGCTTTTTTTCTTCTTAGTAGAACCTAGACTGTTAGTATTCTCTTGAATTTTAGTATCTACTACCTTTAGGATACTCTCCAAAGTAGGTTCATCTATATCATTCTTTTCTAGGAAACTCAGCATCTGCTCAGGAATGTAGATAGCATTCAACAATCGCTCATCTAATTTCTGCTTTCCATCTTTTGTATTTTTAGGCATTTTACTCCTCCTATAATCATTACCTATAGCTTCTTTTATTGAAGACTCTTCATTATTCATGATATTTTCTCGTTTGTCCACAATGTTTTCTTGTGGTTGTTGACTCAATTCACTATTACTGCAGGTAGATCTCATTGCTAAACTACCACCTGCTACTAGATTATCACCAATTGAACTAAGAAATCTAACAGATATATTTTCAGTTCCACACAACTGCCTTAACTCCATACTGTTTCCATTATTGTTAATATAAAGAGGCACTTCGCCTCTTCCATTAATGTTACACTCTATATGAGATATTATTAAAGGATCTTCACCGACCATGGCATTTTTATGGCTTATTAAATCAGCAAACTTCATTTCTTTTTCAAAATAATGTTGTTCCGTGTTTGAAATAGCACTTAGAAAAAGATAATAAGGTGTAGTTAGAATTGTAGTGGTTATACAATAAGGCGCTGCAACTACATAAGAAAAGTAATAATATCTAGATACATTATTATCTGGTTGAAAATCTTCAGGTTTTATATCTTGAATACAATTATAATAGGTATCTGTTTTATGATAGTATCCTCCCACTACACAGAAGCTCATTCCAAAGCAGCTTATTACGAAATTACCTGTTTTTATTTTTAGTGGTTTACCTACGTGCTTAAAGCCCATAGAACCAGATGGAAACATTGGTATTGGGTCTGACGAATTAGTTACTCTAATGGTATTTTCTCCAAGAAGTTTTTCATAAATTTCAGCACCGTGGAAATCGAAAACTCTCGGAGAACCAAAAGTTGCAACACGAACGTATTCAGCATCTTTTACCTTCTTAAGATATAAAGCAGTTATAGTAGCAAGAGCGGCTCCCATACTATGACCCGTACAATTAATTTTAAAATCTTTGATTTCCGATCCTTGCTCTTTAGCATAACTGTCTAATATTTTACTAAGACTAGGCAACGAATCATAAAATGCATTGCAAAAACCATTATGCATTTTCCCACCTTCAGGTAAAATTTCTGATGTAAGCGCTGTGCTTACATCAGTTATCACATCATCAAAGTCTTGAGTACCACGATAGGCTATAGTTATTTCTTTATCTTTTGTAAAAACAAAACCAGCACACCTTATATTTCTCTCATTATAATAAAATGGAATGATACCGTAACCTTCATTAATGAGTTCAGCTTTAGTTTTATACCTACTATCTAACTTTTTATCGTTATTACCGCAGCCGATTTTACAGAAATTACACAATTCCAATAATTCTTGTTTACTAAATCCTGCAATTCGCATTCCATTTAGGTCACTAACCTCGATAATTTCATAATCATCCCCAAAGCTACTGCATTGAAGTTTATTCTCGGGTTGACTTCTATCATCTGAAATTTCAGACTCTTTTTCCCCTTCAATACCAGAACCTCCGGAATGGCAAGGACCTCCAGTTGTTTCGTGTGTGCCCAAATCAATCCAGCTTGAATTGTCACTTGGCAAGCTTGCAGTACTTGAACCTAGAGAATCAGTTTGATTAGTCATACCTTACTTCTATTAATAACTAATCAAGTATAATACTAAATGATAACTTTGCCAAGCAAGTTGTTTAATTTTTTAGCAAATAGGCTTGCATTGTCCATATCTTCACCTTCCACTATACAAGCTTGGTAAAATAATAAATGAATCATGTCTTCCAATGTTGGGTTTTCACCATTTTCAGCGTGAGATTTCATTATATTTTTTATTACAGGATGTTTAGTGTTGATTTCCAGCACCTTTGGCGTGCGGTAATTTAACTGCTTTTGTTCACGCAAAAAACGCTCCATGCGAAGATCCATAGTACCTTCATCAACCGCTAAACACACAGGACTGTCAGTCAACTTTTTAGAGATCTTTACGCTTTTTACTGAATCTCCGAGCACTATAGTAAAATATTGCAATATAGTTTCCTCAGTTTTTTCTTCATTCGATTTATTTTCTTCATTTTTCTTATCTTCTTCTGAAGAGAATTTTTCCAAATCAACATCAGCGCGAGTCACAGACTTAAACTTTTGATCTTTATATTCATGAATTACACTGGTCCAGAAATCATCCACTGGATCAACGAACAGAAGAACCTCCAGCCCTTTACTGACGAACCCCTCAAGTTGCGGACTGTTTTTCACTGAATCGAGGCTATTTCCGGTAAGATAATAGATATGCTCCTGCTCAGGCTTCATTCTGCTTATATAGTCATCAATGCTGACTAATTTCTCATCACCAGCGCTATGAAATCTGCAAATTGAGAGCAGCGCTTCTCTCTCATCAGTTGGCATAGCTTCACAAAGACCTTCCTTTAAAACTGCACCAAAATTGGTCCAGAATTTTGTATATTCCTCTAAATTCTCTTTTGCTTTTTTACCGAGCTCTGATATCACACGCTTAGTGAGAGATTTTCTGATCTGCTCAACAACACGATTATTCTGCAGCGTTTCTCTGCTGATATTAAGAGGCAAATCCGGTGAATCAACCACACCTTTCAGAAAACGCAAGTATTGTGGTATGATCTGTACGTTATCTTCAGTAATAAATACCTTGTTTACATATAACTTCACAGAGCAACGTCTATCTGGATGAAATAAATCAAAAGGTTTAATAGAGGGAACATAAAGCAAATTCGTATATTCTATTGCACCTTCATTTTTATTATGCAATATCATCCAAGGTTCACCACCAACATGCGCAACACTGCGGAAAAAATCGTTGTGCTCCTCCTGAGTAACGTCATTTTTTGGCTTAGTCCAAATTGCAGCCTTACTGTTTAACTTTTCACTTTTTCCTTCTTCGTCTATGAATTCAACAGGAAAATTTATATGATCAGAGTAAGTAGTGACAATGTTTTCAACACGAAATTTATCTAAAAACTCATTTTCTTCAGGATGCATAATGAGTGTAATTTTGGTTCCGCGAGGGACTTGATTATCTGATTTACTTATTGAATATTCTCCATCTCCCTTGGATTTCCAGACCCAAGACTCCTCCTCTCCAGCTTTTCTTGATTCTACTATTACTTCCGATGCAACCATAAAGCTTGAATAAAAACCAACACCAAACTTCCCAATCAGCTCCACAGCTTGGCTTGAATCCTTGCTATTTTTAATCGCATCTAAGAACTTTTGCGTACCAGAGCTTGCAATTGTACCAAGGTTATCTATTAAATCTTGTCTGTTCATTCCGATGCCATTATCAGTGATATATAGCTCGTTCTTATCTTTATTGGAGCTAATAGTGATTTTTAATTCATCACTCAAATCTAGCAAATTAGGATTTAGTTGAGATTCATAACGCAATTTATCACATGCATCCGATGCATTTGATATTAATTCACGCAGAAAAATATCTTTATTAGTATAAAGTGAATGAATCACTATATTCAGTACTTTCCCTACTTCAGCATCAAATTTTAAATTTTCAGTTTCTTGTACATTGTGCATTTTGAGCTCCATTATTTGCCTACTAACCTAATAATTTAAGTATTGAATCACGATCTTTCAAGGTTACGTACACCAAAATTAATGTGGGTGTAGTTATTATGACACCCAATTTATGAGATCTCTTGCATAACAAACTTTTGGCAGCGCGTTGGATGAAACGAAAAAACTTACTTGACAAGCCTCACCAGGTCCCTTATTGTAGTGTTAAGGGTATTTATGACTCAAAACTTGTTTTTGACCTGCAGGCTCAATGACAAAATTCAGTAAAAAACTCAGAGTATTTATTGGCGGATTACATAAAATTATAGCGGCTGCATGTCTTTTTTATTTTTTCTACATTCAGCCAAATCGCGCTTATTTTAAGCGTTAGCACATTATTACAGCGCCACTTACAGTAATATAGAGTCAAAACTCGCACCACGGGGCTTCTTTTGCCTTTTTTTTCGTTTGGTAAATTTCTTAATGTTTGTAGCTAAACGACAACCGTCATCCCGCTACTTGTTAGCGGCTAAGAGATACCGCGGCGGCATGACGGTTCGTGACGGTATAACGGTTTGCGGTGGAATGACGGTTAAGCAATTCGTCATCCCGCAGCGGGATCTCTTGTTAGCGGATGAGATACCGTGAATAAATCACGGTATGACGGTGTAGGTAAGATAGGAGAAAAATTATGGCCCGCAAATTAATCCAAACACATAAGTGTTGTGTTACCACCGAATGCTGTAGTGTTAACACTTACAACTTTTTCTGTAGAAAAACGCTGTAAATAATGAGGACCACCAGCTTTTGGCCCAGTGCCAGATAGTCCTCTACCACCAAATGGTTGTATCCCAACTGCTGCACCTATCTGGTTACGGTTGATGTAGACATTTCCAACTGATATTTTTTTGCTTATTAAATCGATCTGATTTTGTATACGGCTCTGCAAAGAAAATGTAAGCCCATATCCTGTATTGTTTATATCACTTATAACTTCATTTAATTGTGACTTGTTAAAACGTATGATATGCAAAATAGGCCCAAATACTTCTTGCTTTAATTGCGAAATTTTTTGTATCTCATAAATATATGGAGGAAAGAAATAACCATTATGAGAATTTGTATCCATGGGTACTTTAAATAACAGATTTGAATCTTCGTCCTCTGACATTTTTTGCGTATGTTGGATCAGCACATCGAGAGACGTTTTGTCAATTATTGGCCCAATATCGGTACTTAAGTGCATTGGATCACCAATCTTTAGCTCCTGCACTGCACCACATATCATTTTTATCTGCTTCTCTGCTATGTCCTCTTGAATAAACAGCACTCTAAGTGCAGAACAGCGTTGGCCGGCACTGCGAAACGCAGAAAGTACAACATCTGTAGTCACTTGCTCTAAGAGAGCGGAGCTATCAACAATCATAGCATTGAGCCCTCCTGTTTCAGCAATAAGCGGCACAATAGGCCCATCCCTATCTGCAAGCATTTTATTAATTATTTGAGCAGTTTGTGTTGAGCCAGTAAAAGCTACTCCAGCAATTCTATTGTCTGGAACTAATATTTTGCCTAAATATCTACCATTCCCAGGAATGAGGTGTAACACATTTTTTGGTATCCCAGCTTCATGTAGTATCTTAACAGCTTCGTAGGCAATAATCGGCGTTTGCTCTGCCGGTTTTGCCAGCACTGCATTACCTGATGCAAGTGCAGCTGAAACCTGCCCAATGAAGATAGCAAGTGGAAAATTCCACGGTGATATACACAGGAAAACTCCCCTACCTTCAAAAAAGATGAAGTTATCTTCACCTGTTGGCCCTGGCAATTTTTTCCAGTCGCTCAGTTCATTTTTTGCTATCGTTGCGTAGTAACGTAAGAAATCTACTGCCTCTCTTACTTCCGCTATTGCATCAGATAAAATTTTTCCTGCTTCTACGATCAGAATGTAAATCAACTCTTTCATCCTTTCTTCAAGCAAATCTGCAGCTTTTTCAAGGCATTTAGCGCGCTTTTCTGCTGAAACATTCTGCCATTCAGTAAAAGCATTATGTGCTATTTCAAGAGCGTTTAAAGCTTGAACACTTGTTGTATTTGACACTTCTCCAATTACATTTTCTAAATGTGCAGGATTCACCACTTCAGTAAATTTGGCATCATCAAAAAGTGACTGTCCGTCAATTATTGGCCCAACTTGCCATTTTTTTTCACTAAAGCTCTTTATATCATCTGCAAATTGTGAGACTATCACCGAGTCACTAATATCCATTCCCAAAGAATTTTTTCTTTCTGGTCCCAAAATATCTTGTGGTAATGGAATGCCTGGATGAGATTCATAATTGAAACTTATAGCTTTTTCCAGTGGATCTGAAATTAACTCATCAATTTTAATGTTAGAATCATTTATTTGATTAACAAACGAACTATTAGCTCCATTTTCAAGAAGGCGTCTTATAAGATAAGGCAACAAGTCACTATGTTTACCAACTGGTGCGTAGACACGACAGCTAACATTTGTTGCAAGCTCTGACATTGCATAATCATATAAGTCTTTTGCCATGCCATGTAAACGTTGAAATTCAAATCCAGGATGATTTTTATCAGCAAGCTCCATGATAGAAGCAAAAGTATAGGCGTTATGAGTTCCAAAGCATGGGTAAAAGCTGTTTGGTTTACTCAAAAGTTTCTGTGCGCACGCGAGGTAAGATACGTCAGTATAGCTTTTTCTTGTAAATACTGAGTAATCATTTAATCCGAATTCTTGCGTACGCTTGATTTCTGAATCCCAATATGCACCTTTTACAAGTCGGACCATAATTTTATGATTTGATCGAATAGCAACATCCTCTACAAAGTCAAGAACAGACAAAGCACGTTTTTGATATGCTTGTACAGCCAAGCCAAGCCCTTCCCACTCAGAAAGTGATTCATCAAGCCGTAATTGTTCAAACAAGATTAAGGACATTTCAAGCCTTTCTGTTTCTTCTGCATCTATGCATAATGAAATGTTGTATTTTTTTGCTTCATGACAAAGCTCTAGCAGTTTAGCTCTCAACTCTTCAGCTATATTATCGAATTGACCAAATTCATAACGTGGATGTAACGCAGACAATTTGATTGAAATTCCATGCGATTTAAAACAATCATTTATTTCAGCGGATTCACCTATAGCCTTTATTGAGTACATGTATGAATTAAAATACTCTTCTGCATCTTCAGCTGTGTGAGCAGCTTCGCCAAGCATATCAAAAGAGTATAAAAACTTACTATTGTCATCTAGTTTTGCATACCTTAAAGCTTCTTCTATGGTTTCTCCAACAACAAAATGATTACCAAGCATAGACATTGCTTGTTTTACTGCTTTGCGAATGATCGGTTCTCCTAAATTCTTAAGTAACTTAGAAATTGCGTAATAGAACTTCGAATCGCCTTCATTATCTCTTAATATGCTGCTACCTATCATCAAGCTCCATGTGGAAGCATTGACAAACAACGAAGAAGAGTGCCCTAAATATTTATTCCATTCCTGATTGGCAATTTTATCTTTGATTATTTCGTCTATTGTATAATCATCTGGTATTCTAAGTAGCGATTCAGCAAGGCACATCAATGCTATTCCTTCATCATTGGAAAGCGAGTATTGCTGCATAAAGGAATCTACAATACTTAATTTATTGTGTTTGATTTTTTCAATAACTTGTTTTGCAATATTATAAATTCTACTTTTTGAATCGGCTGAAAGCTCTGCTTTTTCTACAAGATAACGTATATAACTCTTTTCATCAGTACGATAAAATCCTTGTAAACGTTTTCTCAATTCGTTAGGTTCTTGTATAGAGGTAATCATAATTATCTATAAAACACCCTTACTATATGTAAGGTAAAATTATATCATAACTTCGCGTAGAATAAATTATTATTTATAAAAGGTTAGGGCTGGCTAAAAGAAGTCTAGTACTTACTTAACTTTACTAAGTCAAGAAAAGTATGTAGCTCAATACTCCACCATCCATCAAGTATTTAACCTCAGTTGCAGTTTGTACACAGCATTTGAGTTGAATTGATTGTTCAGAACTATCCTTTCTTTTGATGATACATTCTAAATTTCTACTTGGCACTATTTCACCTTTTATGCTTATTATCTCACTACCATCAAATATCTTTCTGGTTATTCCATTTTGGAATATAAGTGGAAGAACACCCATACCGACTAAGTTAGACCTATGTATACGCTCAAAGCTTTCTGCAATCACAACTTTAATCCCCAACAATAAAGTACCTTTTGCTGCCCAATCCCTACTTGAACCTGTGCCATACTCCTTTCCTGCCACAATGATGAGAGGAACATTACTTTCTTTGTAGCGCATTGCTGCATCAAAAATTGACATAGTTTCTTGAGAAGGAATATATTTTGTATAGCCGCCTTCGATGCTTACCATTTCATTTTTTATTCTAATGTTAGCAAAAGTCCCACGCATCATTACATTGTGGTTACCACGACGAGACCCATACGAATTAAAGTCCTGTGGCTCAATTCCAAGATTTTTTAAATATATACCTGCAGGACTACTTGAGGCAATATTTCCAGCAGGGGAAATGTGATCAGTGGTTACGCTATCGCCAAACATTGCCAATATTTGTGCACCTTTTATATCGATTTTATTATTTTTAGGTGATAAATTATCAAAATAGGGCGGATCTTGTATGTAAGTGCTGTTTGCATCCCAATTATAGATTTCACTTTTTTCACACTTTATCTTTTGCCAATGTATATCACCAGAAAAAACATCCTTATACTTTTGTATAAACATCTCACCTGTTACCACATTTTTAACACAATCTTCGATTTCATTGTTTGTTGGCCATATATCCTTGAGGTATACGTCACTTCCATTCTTATCTTTGCATATAGGATCTTTTGTCAGGTCAATTCGTACAGTGCCTGCAAGTGCATAAACAACAACAAGCGGCGGAGAGGCTAAGTAATTAGCTTTGACTGAAGGATGAATTCTCCCCTCGAAATTACGATTACCAGATAAAACTGCAGCAACAGTTAAATTTTTGTTTTTAATGCCATCTTCTATATCTTTATTAAGTGGACCAGAATTCCCAATGCAAGTTGTGCAACCATATCCAACTAGATTAAAACCCAAAGCATTTAGATCTACCTGCAATCCAGACTTTTCTAAATATTCTGTTACAACTTGTGACCCTGGAGCAAGAGAAGTTTTGACCCAAGGCTTTGATTTTAATCCAAGTTTAATTGCATTACGAGCTACAAGACCTGCAGCAATCATTACACTTGGATTTGAGGTGTTAGTGCAGCTTGTTATTGCTGCAATAACTACACTTCCATCTTGAAGCTTATCACTTTCCTTTGATTCGTTAACTGAAAATGATTTAGAAAAAGACTCTGCCACTTGTGAAAGAAAAACCTTATCTTGTGGTCTTTTGGGACCAGCCATTACTGGCTTCACGCTTGATAAATCAAGCTCTAGTGTGTCAAAAAATGCTAACTCATTATTGCCACGCCACAATCCTTGCTCTTTCGCATAAGCCTCAACTAGCTTTTCTGGCCTTCCGGTTAAGCTTAAATAATCTAGCGTTTTCTGATCAATTGGAAAAAATCCACAAGTTGCGCCATACTCTGGGGCCATGTTTGCTATAGTTGCCCTATCTGCCAAAGATAAATAATCTAAACCATCACCATAAAATTCTACAAACTTACCAACAACACCCTTTGTTCTGAGGATATTGGTAACTGTCAGCACTAAATCAGTCGCAGTTACTCCTTCCGGCAGTCTGCCAATCAATTTAAATCCAACTACTTCTGGAATCACCATACTAATTGGTTGACCAAGCATCACAGACTCAGCTTCTATGCCTCCAACACCCCAACCAAGGACTGATAACCCGTTAATCATCGTAGTATGGCTATCCGTACCAACCAAAGTATCAGGATACAAAACCCCATCCTTATTACATACAACTTGCGCTAAATACTCAAGATTCACTTGGTGGCAAATTCCAGTACCTGGCGGTACTACTCTAAAATTTGTGAAGGATGATTCTCCCCACTTTAAGAATTGATATCTCTCCAAATTTCTTTTTACTTCTAGCTCAACATTCTTACTGAATGCGGAAACACTTCCATAACTATCTACTTGAACAGAATGGTCGATCACAAGATCAACGGGCACAGACGGATTTATGCTGCTTGGATCGCCTCCATTTTTCTTGACATAACTCCGCATAGAAGCTAAATCGACGACAGCAGGAACCCCTGTAAAATCTTGCATCAACACCCTTGCTGGCTTGTAGCTAATTTCATGATTAGCGTGTTTATTAACGCAACTTGCTAGTATTTTTATATCATCCAGCTTTACGTTTACTCCATCTTCATTGCGCAATAAATTTTCAAGCAGAAGCTTAAGTGAGCAGGGCAATTTAGTTACATCTATTCCTAAAAATTCACTAGCACTACTTAGGCTAAAATAGTTGTATGACTTCCCGTCAATGTTTAAAGTCGTTTTTGCGTTTAAAGAATTATTCATCCTGCATAACCATTTTTAAGTGAAAAATCAACTAATGATGTCATTCCAGCGCGTGACACACAACTGTACGAACGTCCCGTGTTGCAGTAGAGTAAGCATAACTACCAATGTCATCCCAGTGCCCAGACACTGGGATCCAGAAAATTTGATTGCAAATAAGCACGCTATACAACACTTTTGATGAAATTGAACAACGAAACTGGATCCACAACTGTACGAACATTGTGATTTTAGAATAATCTCCGCCAGGAAGGGTGTCATCCCAGTGCTTTGGCACTGAGATCCAGAAAACTTAATTTTAAATAAGTACACCAGATAGCTGTATAATAAGAACTGGATTCCAGTATCACGCACTGGAATGACATCATTTATTATGCAACATCGTGTCACATTGCAACGTTCGTACAGTTGTGAACTAGATCCCAGTGTCACGCACTGGGATGACAAGAATAATTTGCACCTGGATGACAACTGAATATATAGATCACATTCAAAATTATTACGCATATTCTGCTTCATTTCAGATACTTCCTCCTTTGGTACCTCAGTAGCACAGCTATCTTCAGCTATATATTACACTATATTAGTTAAAATTGGAATTACTACCGTTACTTCTTTTTTGTTGACTTTGCTGCTCGTACATAGTTTCAAAATCTATAGGATCTAGCATTAGTGGGGGAAATCCACCACTACTTGTAACTCTTGCAATTATTTCTCTTGCAAAAGGGAAAAGAAAAGTAGGTCCGCCAATAAACAAAGCTTGTCTTATCTCTTCCTCACTCAACTCTTTAAAATTTTCTATTGAAAAAATGCCACAATACTTTACCTCGCAAATGAAAGCAACGCTATCGTTCATGTTCTCGTCTTTTACCGTTGCCTTGGCTTCTATATGCAAGGTAATTTCATGAAAAGGCTTTTCTTCATTTACTCTTTCTTTGTTTTCCATTCCTTCTAATTTCGCTGAATTGATATTAACCATTACATTGATATCGGGAGCTTTATTTGAAGAAAGGAATGGCGAATTCGGATTCTCAAACGATAGATCTTTAACATATTGACCGTGAATTCTCATTTTTTGTTGTGGCATTTCTTATGTCTCCTTTAATTAAGTTGAGATATTTAATACTTTCTTATATAATATATTCATTTAGAAACGAATAGCAAACCTGATTATAAGTTGATATGAAAAACATATTTTCATTAATAATTAATAATGTTCGGATACTTTATATGCCAAGGAGTTGAGTTACTATGATAGAGCTTGTAATATATACTTTATTAGCGGCGTTCATTTTTTCACGTTTGTATAATTCTTTAGGAAGGTCAGCCAATCTCAATCTAAAAAAGCTAACTAGTGTATTGGATGTAAGCCGAAGTAAAGAAGATGTAGTAGAAAACATTGAGGGTTACATTGATAGCAATGATGAAAATTCAATAAAAGTTACTTATGAACAAATATTAAAAAAAAACAAAGATTTTTCTATTTCCCACTTTATAGAAGGTTCAAGCATAGCTTTTGAATTAATAATAAAATATTTCAATCAAGGAAATCTGTTCCAGTTAAAATCTCTCTTGGATAAAGATTTATACAACAACTTCGTAGAGAAGATTAAACATCGTAAAGAGGTGCACGAGTCTATAATTGTTTCTATCGTTTCACAAAAGATTTTAGAAATAAAGCTAGTAAAAAACACAGTGTTTATTGCAGTATATTTCCTTTCAGAGCAAATTAACTTCGTCAAGAACAATGAAGGGGATATCATATCAGGTAGTACATCCACCATTAATAAAGTTGGGGATGTATGGCAATTCAAAAAAAATGTTAATTCATCAGACCCAAGCTGGTTGCTTGTTTCTATTAACTATAAAAAGACAAATGATGATAAGACAAATAATAAGTAAAATTAGTTTTATTTAGAGTTAATCATGGAAAGCAAGCTACGCGAAATAGTACTTGACACTGAAACGACAGGTCTTGACATTGTATCTGGTCATCGAATTATTGAAATAGGGTGTGTGGAATTAATTAACCGCATTCCAACAGGTAAAGTATTCCATCGGTACCTTAACCCAGAAAGAGATATACCTTATCACTCGTTTAAGATTCACGGTATTAGTGAAGAATTTTTAGAAGATAAACCATTATTTTCAGATGTTGCACTTGAATTCCTTGACTTCATATCTAACGATATTTTGATAATTCACAACGCTGAATTTGACGTTAAGTTCCTTAATATGGAGTTAAGCAAGCTGAATGCTAGGTTAATTTCCTCAGATAGAGTGCTAGATACATTACCTCTTGCGAGGAAAAAATTCGTAGGATCACCTGCTTCTTTGAATGCATTATGTAAGCGTTTTGATATATCGCTAGAGAATAGAGAATTGCACGGAGCACTAGTTGATGCTCAATTGCTTGCAAAGGTATATGTTGAACTTACAGGAGGGTTACAAACCTTTCTGTTTGATAATGAATGCAATCAGGACAGTAACTCTACATTCGTTCAGCATAAAGTGCGTAATCTAACTCCCAGAGAACATTCACCAAATAGTGAAGAAATTGATGAACATAAGAAACTGTTAGACAAAATTAACAATACACTTTGGGATAAATATATTGAATAGGTTAACCAATAAAGATACAATTTGATTTTACTGAGAGCATTCTAATGGTAAGGTTTATAAGATTGTTATCTAATGTGCTAGCAGCATTAGCAGTTGTTTTTTTAGGTTATTGTTATTTCACTAAAAAAGGCATATTTGCCCCAGCAGCGATTCACAACGCGGAAGTTAAGATAGGCGGAGATTTTTCTTTAATTAATCAGGACGGACAGATCCTGCGCAGTAGTGATTTTAAAGATAAATACATGATGATTTTCTTTGGATTTTCCTCATGTAAAAGAATTTGTCCTATGAACCTTGGGATAATTTCAGAAACACTTGCAAAGTTAGATGAGAAAACTAACAACAAGCTACAAACATTCTTCATCACAGTTGATCCTGAGCGCGATAGCACGGAAAGACTTAAAGAATTTCAGCAGCAATTTGACCATAGAATACAAATGTTAACTGGTGAAAGAGAAAAAATAGACGAAGTAGTTGCGAAATATAAAGTATATGCAAGCAAAGTAGACGGAGAAGAAGAAATCAACCATTCTTCGATAATATATCTTATTGGCCATGGAGGAAAATATGTTACACACTTTGCAGCTGATTTAAATTCAGACGAAAGTCAATCTGATAAGATTTTGGCTGAGATAAGAAAATACGTAAACTGAATTATAGATTTTTCTGTTAATTAGTCGAGCATGCAACTGCATGAGCATTATAATTTAATCTCCACCGGGAAGACGCGTTGGAATGACACTATTTGCTGTCTTTAAAAATAAACATTCGTAAAGTTGTGCTTTTAACATGGGTTATCAGTTTAAAAATGTTGCTAACTAGTATATCTGAATGTAACATCAATTAACGTGTATAAATGAAGCAATCTAATGGAAAATAGTTATAATGCCGATGCAATAAAAATTTTAAGGGGTCTTGATGCTGTAAGGAAACGTCCAGGTATGTACATTGGTGACACTGATGATGGATCTGGCTTGCACCACATGGTATATGAGGTTGTTGATAACGCAATAGATGAATCTTTAGCTGGATATTGTGATAAAATTGAAGTTAGCATAAATAAAGATGGTTCAGTATCTGTAACTGATAATGGTCGTGGCATTCCAACTGACCTTCATGAAGAAGAAGGAATATCAGCAGCAGAGGTAATAATGACTCAACTCCATGCTGGTGGTAAATTTGACAGTAATACCTATAAAGTTTCTGGGGGATTACATGGTGTTGGAATCTCAGTTGTGAATGCATTATCAAGCTGGTTGGAATTAACTATTTGGCGCAATAAGAAAGAACACTTTATGCGTTTTGAAGATGGTGAGTCTATTGAACCTTTAAAGGTAGTCAACGAAAATACAAACAAAAGAGGAACTAAAGTCACGTTCATGCCATCAACAGAGACTTTTAATGGCATTGATTTCAGTTACTCAACGCTTGAAAATCGTATAAGAGAATTAGCATTTTTAAATTCAAATATCAACATTACTTTACGTGATCTGCGCAATGAGCCATATACAGAATCTCATTTCAATCAGAGCAATCAATCTAAAGACAATTTTGGTACAGCGAATTTTGTGTGGTACTTAGATAAGAATAAGACACATGTAACTAAAATTGCCAGTATGAAAGGAGATGCAGAAGATCTTGGCATCAGCTTGGAAATATCGATGGAATGGAATGATTCCTACTATGAACATATGTTATGCTTCACGAATAATATAAGGCAACGAGATGGTGGTACGCATTTGGCAGGATTTAGATCTGCACTAACTAGATGTATCAATAACTACGCAACTAATGAAGGGTTTTTAAAGAAAGCAAAAGTAAATTTAACTGGAGAGGATGTTAGAGAAGGTTTAACTTGTGTTTTATCTCTCAAGATGCCTGATCCTAAGTTTTCTTCACAAACAAAAGATAAACTAGTTAGTTCTGAAGCGCGTACAGTTGTGGAGAGCATAGTTTCTGATAAATTGAGCACAATCCTTGAAACTGATCCAAAATTGGCAGCAAGTATAGTAGAAAGAGCAATCAGATCAGCAAAAGGAAGAGAAGCTGCAAGAAAAGCACGAGAGTTAGTTAAAAGCAAAAACAATATTGATATTGCAACTCTGCCAGGAAAGCTTGCTGATTGCCAGGAAAAAGCCCCTGAGTTATCGGAATTATTTATAGTAGAGGGTAATTCAGCAGGTGGTACTGCAAAGCAGGGGCGTAATCGTAAAACACAGGCAGTGCTTGCCTTAAGAGGAAAAATTCTAAACGTAGAACGTGTAAGTTTAGATCGTATTTTTTCATCTGCAGAAATAGGCTCTTTAATTACTGCAATTGGCGCTGGAATAGGGAGTGAACACTTCGATATTGAAAAAGCTAGATATCATAAAATTATCATCATGACAGATGCAGATGTTGATGGTTCACATATCAGAACTTTGATTCTAACTTTCTTTTTTAGACACATGCGTGAAGTTATTGAGAAAGGCTACTTATACATAGCACAGCCACCCCTCTATAAAGTTACAAAGAATGCTAAAGACACTTATATTAAAGACGACGAAACTTTTGAAGAGTATATAATAAACTCAGCAGTTAAAAGATTAACACTAAGTGGTACAGCTACAGAATTTAACAACTTGCGCCTTATTTTGAATAAATGCGTTAGCATTTCTAATATTAGCAAAAATTATGATAGAGAAATACCACAAAATCTCTTAGAGTCATTGCTAATTTTAAGCAAAAAGAATGCACTGTTATCTGCTAATGAAATATTAAAATATTTGAAGTTAATGTACAGCGAATATACTTGGGAAGTAGAAATAAAAGATGAAGAAAAAGAAATTCACATCTCTAAATTATTTCAAGGATTGGCAGACAAATATATATTTGCACTTAGTATGCTTGAAGGCAAAGATATGCAAAACATATTAAGTTTGCTTGATGGTATAAGTAATTTATTTAATGGTGATTCATTTTTAAAGTCACAAGAAACTGAAATAAGAATCATTTCTCCAAGTACGCTTGCAAAAATAATAATGGACTATGGTAAAAAGGGTTTAACTCTGCAGAGATTTAAAGGTCTTGGTGAAATGAATGCTGATCAGCTATGGGATACTACGTTAAATCCTGAGGCTAGAACTTTATTGAAGGTTGAAATAAAAGATTGTGAAGAAGCTGATTCCATATTTTCAATACTAATGGGTGATATAGTTGAACCACGCCGTGATTTTATTAATAGCAATGCGCTCAACGTGCATGATGTTGATATTTGAACTTTTAGCAAAATGTACGAACGTTACGGGTTCAAGCAAAAACTGTGTCACTCAAATAGCTGACACTGGAACCTATCGTCATGCCACCGCGGTGTCTCTTAGCCGCTAACAAGCAGCGGGATGACAGTAATCCTACGTCATACCGTGATTTATTCACGGTATCTCATCCGCTAACAAGAGATCCCGCTAACAAGCAGTGGGATGACGAATTTGTCATTTTTCAAATTGTCGGTAAATCTGATTCACGTTAGCTACAAGTTTCGTTCTTCCCTTATAAATGACTTTACTGTGTCTTTTTTTCTGATTTAGAATTAGCAAGAAACGTTCTTGTAAGGTGGTCTACTAAAATTTTACTTTATAAAACAATGTCTGAACTATGCAATTAATACATTATCAACACAACTGATTCATAAAAGCAAATATTATAACCACGAAGAGAGTAAATGTTATGTTGAGTACAATAAAAAAGATCTTGAGAAAAAAAACGACTTATCAGGTGAATGATTCGAAATTGAAAGAGAAAGATGAAAAAAGTATTTTAAAATTAGCATCAAAAATAAAAGGCAAAAAAAGTAGCATTGCTGAAGAACTAGAAAAAATATCTAAAGAGAAAAAACAAAGGATTCTTACTACGGAAGTAAGCAAACATCGGAGTAAAGAATCAACTGTTACACCACTTGCTTATGCTATACATAGAAATAGTATAGTTGTTGAGAAAATGTTAAGAGTAGCTAAAGAAACCGATACTCTGAAAGACATTCTTGACGCAACAACAATTATAAAATGTCCAGATGGTCAGGAAGAAATTTACACACCACTTACTTATGCCATATTATATAAAAATAGCAAGGCTATTGAAGAAATTTTAAAAGTCTCTAAAGAAAACGGTATTCTGAAAGATATTCTTGACGCAACAACAATTATAAAATGTCCAGAGGGTTGGAGAGCAGCTTTTACACCACTTACTTATGCCATATTATGTGAAAATAGCAAAGCTATTGAAGAAATTTTAAAAGTCTCTAAAGAAAACAATATTCTGAAAGATATTCTTGACGCAACAACAACTATAAAATATCCAAATGGTAGGAGAGTAACTTTTACACCACTTGCTTATGCTATACATAAAGATAGTATAGCTGTTGAGAAATTGTTAAGAGTGGCTAAAGAAAACGGTATTCTGAAAGACATTCTTGACGCAACAACAACTATAAAACATTCAGATAGCCGAGAAGTGACTTACACACCACTTGCTTTTGCTATACTACGTAAAGATAGTATAGCTGTTGAGAAAATGTTAAGAGTAGCTAAAGAAAACAGTATTCTGAAAGATATTCTTAGTGCAACAATAACCATAAAACATCAAAATAATCAAAAAGCAACTGATAAGTTACTTGCCGCATTACGTGATCGCAAAGTTATTCAAAAAATTTTAGACATAGCTAGAGAAAACGATATTCTGGAAGACATTCTTAACGCAACAATAACCATAAAATATCAAGATGGTGAAGAGAAAATCTGCGCACCACTTATTTATACAATATCATGTCAAAGCAACGAAGTTTTCAATATAACAAGAGCTATAAATCAAGATGGTCAGGAAAAAACTCACATTCCATTTCCTACCCCTGATAAAAGAGAAACTGAATTAAAATTAAAATTAAGAGAAAAAAGACAAAAAAGACAAAGTAGAAGAGACGAGGGATTAAATTTTAACAATGGTAGTAGTGACAAAAATGTTGAAATAAAAGTTAATGGGGATATCTTGTTGCAGAATAGTAGTGGAACTGAAAATGAAATAAATCATACTGCTGTACGTAATGATGTAGGGGTGGTAAAGCTTCCAATAGAAAGTAGAGTAAATGTTAAAGCACAGAATATAAATGCAACGATTGTAACTTCTGTGATACTTAAAACGGTTGTAGCTTCTGTGGTATTTAAGATAGCTAGTGAAAGGGCATGTGTACTGTCAAAACCCACCACTAAATTGAAAGAAGTAGCTATAGCATGTCAAGGTTTAGCACTATATTTGTGAAACTTAATTTGTATGTGCTAAACAAGATGCTGATTAGTTTTATAGCTAACCCAAGAGAGGGTTCCCTACGTCATACTGCCGCGGCGCTAACAAGAGATCCCGCTAACACGTAGCGGGATGACGAATTGCTTAACCGTCATTCCACCGCGAGCCGTCATACCGCGATTCATTCGCGGTATCTCCCAGCATAGATCCCGCTGCGGGATGACGAATTGCTTAACCGTCATACCGCCACGAACCGTCATACCGCCGCAAACTGTTATGCCGTCACGAACCGTCATACCGCGATTCATTCGCGGTATCTCTTAGTCGCTAACACGTAGCGGGATGATGAATTGCTTAACCGTCATTCCGCCACGAACCGTCGTTCCGCCGCGGCGCTAACAAGAGATCCCGCTGCGGGATGACAGCAATCCTACGTCATACCGCGATTCATTCGCGGTATCTCTTAGTCGCTAACACGTAGCGGGATGACGAATTGCTTAACCCTCATTCCGCCACGAACCGTCATTCCGCCGCGGCGCTAACAAGAGATCCCGCTGCGGGATGACGGTTGTCGTTTAGCTATAAATATTTAAGAAATTTACTAAACAGAAAAAAAGGCAAAAGAAGCCCCGTGGTGCGAGTTTTGACTCTATATTACTGTAAGTGGCGCTGTAATAATGTGCTGACGCTTAGTTTAAGCGCGATTTGGCTGAATGTAGAAAAAATAAAAAAGACATGCAGCCGCTATAATTTTATGTAATCCGCCAATAAATACTCTGAGTTTTTACTGAATTTTGTCATTGAGCCTGCAGGTCAAAAACAAGTTTTGAGTCATAAATACCCTTAACACTACAATAAAGGACCTGGCGGAGTTTGTCAAGCAACTTTCTATATAATATTTTCTAAAATAAATGGACTTCTCGCATCCAATTTCGGCAGCGCGTGACACACAACTGCAATGACAAGGTGTTGTAAGATAAACATCATATTCACACGAAATGCTTGACTTCACTTGTACTAAGAAGCATTTTATATATGTCGTGTGCCCGTAGCTCAGCTGGATAGAGCATCAGCCTTCTAAGCTGAGGGCCGTAGGTTCGAATCCTACCGGGCACACTCTTCTATCAATACTTTCTATAAATCTTCAAGTATTCTGGCACCACATTTTCAATTGCTAATGGTCGAACCTTCATTGTTTCAAGGTCAGCTGACTTTTCGATTGAGCTATTCATCATAACTTTCACCTGATCTTGAGTAAGCACAGGGTTCGTATCTCCGGTTATTGGTTTTAGCAACATAGAAATAATTTTATTTTCTAAAAAGAAAGCTATTAACTTTGCCATTGGAAAAGATACATTGATCAACAAACACTTTCTGTTAGTAACATTCAGAATAAACTTCAATAAGCTTTTGAAAGAGTAAACCTTTGGTCCACCCATGTTATAAATTTTCTTGTCTTGCTTACTAAAACTGATAATACGATATACCACTTCAGCTAAGTCTGTTACACATATTGGCTGAAATTTAGTCGTTCCATTGCCAATTAGTGGTAAGCAAGGAAGAATAGTTGCTAGTCTTGCAAATTTATTAAAGAAGTTATCTTCCTTACCAAATACAAGGCTTGGCCTAATTATTATTGCTTCTTGAAATGCTGAAGTTACAGCTTTTTCACCTTCCAATTTACTTTGAGCATATTTTGACAACTTGCTACTTTCTATTCCCATAGCAGAAAAATGTATCATCATAGGTACATTTTTCATTTTTGCAGCTTTTGCTATCCTTTCAGCTATTTTAACGTGAACAGCGTAAAAATCGTGCTTTTTTGCTTCATATAATATTCCCACTAAGTTTATGGCTACATCACATTCTTCCATACCCTCTAGAACTGATTTTTCATCAAAAAAATCGCCTTTAAATATTGATATTTGTCCCAAATTGCCACACAATTTTAAACAAGCAGCTTTTTCCTGATTACGAGTGAATATCTTTATTAAATATCCTTCTGCTGCCAAGCGTCTTACGATGTGTTTCCCTATAAACCCCGTTCCACCAAAAATAATTACACGTTTTGTCACGATTAAAGTTCCTAATAATTTGTTACTGTAAATTAATACAATGATTTTGCTTAATATTCTATTATGAATTCCCGTACAATAAGATCCATTTTCATTCCTCGTGAGCCTTTAACTAGAATTGCGTCATTATTCTGAATAATGTTAGCTAAATCACTTTTCAATTGATTAGAATCATCAAAATGCGTGCCTCTTATACTATCTGGCAAAAGCTCATGCAATTTTAACATAAATTTACCAGCTGTATAAATTTTATCTATATTATTTTCTGTGACAATCTTAACCAAATCTGTATGAAATTCTATGCTTTTATCACCAAGTTCCAACATATCACCAAGCAAAGCTACTTTTCTCTGATTAGAATATGTACTCAAAGTTTTTATTGCAGTTTTCATCGAAGTAGGGCTGGCGTTATAGGAGTCATCAATTAAATGTATATATTTTCTATTGTATTTGACCTTATGAATATTGCCTCTACCTTTCGTTACACTAAAATTCTTAAGTGCAAGTGGTAATTTTGATAAATCAAGTCTGAGGCTTTGCATAACTGCTGCAACAGCAAGTAGCGAATAAGCAAAATGCTCACCTTGCACACGTAAATTACAGTTTATAGTTTGATTATTATTTAGTCTTATTTTTAAATTTAACCCGTCATCGTTTCTTATTATGTCTAATAAGCAAACTTCAGCATTTTTATCTTTACCGAAGCTTATTATATTTCTATTGGCATGTGATGAGAGATAATCATAATATTTATTATCTCTGTTCAAGACCAAAGTACCGTTATTTTTCGTACCATACAGAATTTCTAACTTCGCTTGTGCAACGTCAAATAGTGATGAAAAATTTTTAGTATGTGCAGGTTCGATGTTGGTAATAACTGCAATATTTGGATTACTAATCTTTGATAATTCTTTTATTTCACCAACTTTATTCATTCCCATTTCAAGGATTAAGTACTGGCAGTTTTTTGGAGCTTTTAGAATTGTCAAAGGCAATCCTATATTGTTATTTAAGTTACCTTCGTTTGCATGGGACACTCCATATTGCGATAAAACAGTGTGCAGCATATCCTTTGTAGTAGTTTTCCCGACACTGCCTGTAATTGCAATAACTTTAGCATCAACAAGAACATTTCTAATGTAGTATGATGCCATATCATGCAAAGCTTTTAGGGTATCTTGTACAATAACGAGAGGGAAATTTTTATATTTACCCTCACTCACTATTGCAGCGGCAGCCCCTTTTAAAAACGCCTCATGCAAAAAATTATGGCCATCAAAATTCTTTCCCTTGAGGGCAATAAATAAATCACCTTTCTTTATGTTTCTTGTGTCCGTTGAAATATTTGAGCTATGTATCCAATTGCAAACATTTACATCTGTTCCGCCAGTTGCATCAATGATATTATTTGTGTTCCATTTAAACATAATAGAGTATTCTTTATAATAAATTGAACAATAAAAGTAGCGAAAATACTACATGTTTTAGATAATGTACAAATAATGGTTGCAATCCCTATAATTCTATCTTATAATGGATATAGAAGTTTAAATTTTTTCGTCTATAATTAAAATGTATTTAGTTGTAGAAAGTACCTTGGAGGTGTGTATGCCAAAAAACGACCAAAATGAAGAATCTACTTCTATACTAGCTAAAGTTGGTAATACAGCTTCGGGAGTAGGAAGTTTTCTGGGTAGAGGTGCAAAAGCTCTATTTGGAGGTATAATATATCCTATACAGCCAAAAAACTGGTTTAAGTCTTGGGGCGAAATGTGGCACGACATAAAAAATGGCGGGCGCTATGTTATTGGCAGCGAGCTTGAAAAATATGACCCACCCATAAAAACCACACAAGCTAGTAAAGATCTTGGTGTAGAAATAATAAGCTGTAAGGATGGGAAAGTAAAATTTTTAGCATCAAGGACTCTTATTGGAGATATACCTTATTTGAACGATGAACAATTAGGTCAAATAAAGAAAAACCTGCCAAATGTAACTATTTTCAGAGAAGAAAACAAAATTGTAATTGAAATTAACGTTGAGGAAATAGCTAACACTATTAAAACTAATCCTGATAATAAAGGCAAGAGCGAGAAAGAAATAAAAGAGCTTGTTCTTAAAGGAATTGCTAATAAAGTTGAAGGCGACCTCAAGAAGTTTGCAGAAATCACTGGTGGAGAATTTAAAGTTCACACAGACTTAAAATTGCTGTATGGTATTGCAGAAAAATTGTATCGAGAATATGATAATCAGAACAAACCATCAGAAACTCTAAGGTCAGCACAAACTGGAAAGTCACCAGGGCAGTCCTCAGAAACTGTTACAAGTACAGATGAATTAGTAAAATCTTTTAACATTACTAATCCTAACGAGTTTCCTTTTGGTAAAAGTAAAGAAGCTATTTCTCCTATAAAAAATATGCAGTTATCAGAACAAGATATCAAAAAGCAAGTAGAAGGATTGGAAAGTACTTTTTTGAATTTTGAAGATGCCTCTGGTGAAGTAATAAAACCACTATCTACACCTGATGTAGAAAGAAATAAAGGAAGAGGAATATGAGCAATGAAGTTTATGATAGCAATAACATCTTTGCTCAAATATTAAGAGATGAGTTACCTTGTGAGAAGGTACATGAAAATGAAAATGTACTAGCTTTTCGCGATAAGTACCCTGATGCACCAGTTCACATTTTAGCTATACCCAAAAATCAATATATTTCATACGATGATTTTATTCTAAAAGCTTCTGAAGAGGAAATAGCAAATTTCTTCAAAACTGTAAGAGAGATAGCACATAAATATAATCTAGAAAAAACAGGGTATAGGTTAGTCACTAACTACGGTGAAAATGGAGAGCAGGTTGTACCACACTTTCACGTGCATATTTTAGGTGGTAAAAAGTTAGGAAAGCATGTAAACTCATAGTGTTATGTGTTTTGTTAAATGAGCGAATATCTAACCATAGTAATCTTTATCTGCGTATCAATTGTAGTATCTTTTGCTTTAGGTATATTGCCTATGTTTCTTGCAGTGAGTAATCCAGATGGTGAAAAACTTTCCACATATGAGTGTGGCTTCAATCCATTATCCAGTGCAAGAAAAAATTTTGACATTAAATTTTACCTAGTTTCAATATTATTTATAATATTTGACTTAGAAATTGCTTTTCTTTTTCCTTGGGCTGTTTCTTTATCTAAGATAAGCTATGGTGGATTTTGGTCTATGATGGTATTTCTTGCAATACTCACTATAGGTTTTATCTATGAATGGTGTAAAGGTGCATTAGAGTGGGAGTAGTTTATGACAAATCAAATTCTATCTAATGATGACTGGGGTCGTTATAAAAAAGAAGGGTTTCTTGTTACTAAATTTGGTGATTTAACAGATTATGTAATGAATTGGGCAAGATCTGGCTCATTGTGGCCAATGACATTTGGTCTTGCATGTTGCGCAGTTGAGATGATGCATACCGCATCTAGCCGTTATGATCTTGATAGATATGGTATAATGTTCCGTGCAAGCCCACGTCAATCAGATGTGATGATTGTTGCTGGCACACTAACTAATAAAATGGCAGCAGCATTGCGCAAGGTTTATGATCAAATGGCAGACCCGAAGTATGTTATTTCTATGGGAAGTTGTGCAAATGGTGGTGGTTATTACCATTACTCTTATTCAGTAGTCCGAGGCTGTGATAGAATTGTACCGGTTGATGTGTATGTTCCTGGGTGCCCACCAACCGCTGAGGCGTTGCTATATGGAATGCTATGCCTACAAAACAAAATAAAACGAACTCAGAATATAAAGCATGGATAAAACTGCAAGGCATATACAAAAAAAGACCAAGTGTGAGTGCATTCAAAAAGATGATGGCATTATTGTAATATATTCAACTTTAGATGAAATTGAAAAGCACCTATCCTTTCTACGTGATGATGAAAAGTGTAGGTTTGAACTATTAGTTGATATTTTTGGGGTTGACTATCCAAATAGAGGGAAGCGTTTCGAGCTAATATACAATCTGCTCAGCATTGTGCATAATATTAGAGTACACATAAAGCTTCAGTTATGTGAGGGCGATATGCCTCCAAGCATAGCAAAGGTATTTAGCACAGCTTCGTGGTTTGAGCGTGAAGTGTTTGATATGTATGGAATAGAATTCTCTGATCACCCTGATTTGCGTAGGATTCTAACAGACTATGGATTCAAAGGTCACCCAATGTTAAAAGATTTCCCTCTCACTGGTTATGAGGAAGTAAGATACGATATAGAGGCAAAAAAGGTTGTATATAATCCTATAGATTTGCCGCAAGATTTTCGTATGCTTGATAGCCTATCGCCTTGGGAAGGTAAAACTATAAAAGTAAATACAAAGGAGTAGAAAATGACAGTACAAAGAAAAAAAATATCTTTAATCGGTGCAGGAAATATCGGTGGAACTCTTGCCCATATGATTGCACTAAGGGAACTCGGCAATGTTGTTTTACTTGATATTAGTGATGGAATACCGCAAGGTAAAGCTCTCGACATAGCAGAATCATCCCCTATTGATGGATTTAATTCTGGTTTAACTGGAACTAATCAATACAAAGATATAGAAAATTCTGATGCAATCATCATAACAGCGGGCATTGCTAGAAAACCTGGAATGAGCAGGGATGACCTCCTGCAAACCAATGCTAAAGTAATGAAGGAAGTTGGTGAAAATATTAAGAAGTATTCTCCAAATGCATTTGTAATAGTGGTTACCAACCCTCTGGATGCCATGGTTTCAGTGGTGCATAAATTTTCAAACCTTCCAGCTAATATGGTTGTTGGAATGGCAGGAGTGCTTGATTCCTCCCGTTTTCGTTATTTCCTTGCAAGTGAATTAAATATTTCAGTTGAAGATATATCTGCTTTTGTGCTTGGAGGACATGGTGACACTATGGTACCACTCATTAATTGCACTTCTATCGCTGGCATTCCACTTACTCAAATTATCGATATGGGTCTTATCACACAGAAAAAAGTCGATGAAATAGTTGAACGCACTCGCAATGGCGGTAAAGAAATAGTTGATCTGCTTAAGTCTGGATCTGCATACTACGCTCCTGCATCTTCAGCTATATGCATGTTAGAGTCATATTTAAAAGATAAAAGGCGTATATTACCATGTGCTGCTTACCTTAATGGTGAATATGGTGTAAAAGATTTGTTTATTGGTGTTCCTGTAATTATTGGAAAAAATGGAGTTGAAAAGGTCCTAGAAGTTAAAATGAATGATAGTGAACAAGAAATGTTTGATAAATCTGTGAATGCAGTGAAAGAACTATTTAGGCTCATAAGCAAATCAATGGTTTTATAGAATTTCCTTGTAGCTCAAGTTTCGTAAACAGCCTAAAAAAGTTGCTTGTGGTTATTTCTGCTACTTTATCGGATGACTCATTCCATAACTCTGCCAAACAATCCACAACATATTTTACCATTGCTGGTTCGTTCTTTTTTCCTCTATAAGGCTCAGGTGATAGATATGGTGCATCAGTTTCAACCAAAACAAGTTCGCGTGGTACATTTTGTGCAATTTCTCTGAGTAAGCTCGCATTTTTAAAAGTAATAATTCCAGAAAATGAAATATATAACCCTAAATCTATAGATTGATAAGCAAGCTCTTTAGAGGAAGCAAAGCAGTGCATTACTCCACCAAAAGTGCCAGTTTTCATTTCTGACCTTAACATATCGATCATCTCATTATCAGCGCTTCTTGTGTGAATAACTAAAGGTAGTCCAGTTATTCTTGACGCTTCTATATGCAATGCAAAACTTTTTTTCTGATTGTCTTTGTTGTCAGATCTATAAAAATCTAACCCGGTTTCACCGATACTAATTACCTTTTGGTTCTTGGTCAATTCAACTAATTCATCAATATGTATACACTCACCGTTTTCTATAGCAGCATCAAGCGGATGTATACCAACAGAGGAGTAGATTTGATCATAGGATGAAGAAATTTTTAATAACTTAGGGACATCGTCAATGCTTACGCATATGTTATGCAAAACCTTTACACCATTTTTCTCTGCCCTTGAAATTACTTTTGGTATTTCATCATCGGAAAAATAAATCAAGTGGCAATGAGAATCTACTATCATGAGCTTATTGTTGAGGCTTTTATTATAGAAGAAAACTCTTCTATCACTGTTTTATAAACTTCTTTTTTAAATGATATAGCACTGGCTACTAAACTATCTGTACTTTGCCAACGCCACTCTTTGAACTCTGGATGATCAGTATAATTAATATCAATATCCTTATCCTCTCCGCAAAACTTCATTAAGAACCACCTTTGCTTTTGACCAGAATATTTTCCATTCCAGCATATTGGTATAACTTCTTCAGGCAAGTTGTAGTATATCCAATCCTTGCTTTTAGTTATAACCTTTACTTTATTAGTGCCAACTTCCTCTAGCAACTCACGTAACGCTGCTTGTTCCAGTTTCTCACCATCATCAACACCTCCTTGTGGCATCTGCCAGTAAGAGTCGCTATCAAAGCGTTTTCCAATGAAGACATGTCCTTGTCTGTTAAATAGCATTATGCCAACACAAGGACGATACTTATCTTTCTGCTCAACCACGAGTACGCTCTGTTTTTAAATGATTTGTTACAGAAGTTTTAGTTAATTTTCCATTTTTTTCTTTCTTCATCTCTTCAACAATTTTCTTTGCAACTTCCTTTGCACTTAAGTTTGAGTTACCAATTTCAAGTGTAGCTTCAGGTATAAATAGCCTTTTCCCCTCAATTTTTTTCATAGCAAAATCCGAATCAGTAATTTTATTTTCCTGGTGCCTTTCTTCTGATTGAACACGTCTTACTAGTTCCTCATTATTACAATGTAATACTACAGGAAAAATTTTTACGCCCATTTTTTTACTTAAATTTACCACTGAGTTGTACAATTTTTGATCATAGGAATCACCCTCTATCAATTCATTTGTAAATATATAATGTTTTGATTTTATGTAGTGTTTTTCCAGTATTGCTAACATATTTTCTCTGACTGCAAAAATCTTTTCCCACAGATCATCTGGAACTTCAGCATCTTGTAATTTAACAATATCAAATATAATATTATCGAATAGATTATTGCTTACTATCACTGCACTAATGATTTTACACAGTTCCTTTGCAGTAGTAAATTTACCACTGCCTGGAAAGCCGATTAAGTAGATGAGAGTCTTGCCCATAATGAATATTAGTAAAAAGCTATTCTCAATTATATAAAAAGTATATACATTGTACATGCTAAAAACATGGTAATAAAATAGATGCAGGTAATACCTTTAACGAACAGTTGCGTTGAAAATATTTCATATTTAGAGATTTTGAGTGTATAATTATAAGTAAATTAAATAATTTAAGATGATGACTAATGTATCCAGTGATACAGAATCAATAAAAAGCATGATTGTAAATATAATAGATCAAAATAAAGGTCACGATATAGTTACTTTCGATGTGCAGAATAGAACCATTATTGCAAAATATATGATTATTACATCTGGTGATTCAAGTCGCCATGTGAAAGCGTTAGCTGAACACGTAATAAAAAGTCTCGAGCGACATGATAAAATAGATGTAGAAGGTATGGATGAAGGCAATTGGGTGATTTTGAATTTTCAAGGCATAATGGTTCACATATTCAGGTCAGAAGTAAGGGAGTACTATAAAATAGAAGAGTTATGGAACTGATTGCCTGGGCCATTCAAGTACAACTGTATAAGTATCGCACCTTTAGGATAGCTCCCCAAGAAAAGGTGTCATCCCAGTGCTTGACACTGGGATCCAGAAAACTTAATTATAAACGAGCACACTATACAACGTTTTTGATGAAATTGCATGAAAAACTGGATTCCAGCGTCACACGCTGGAATGACATCATCATCGATATCTTCAATGACAATGTTCACATATAAAATAACATACTAAAAAGATTATGAAACACAAGTCCGAGTTTTTAAATTTTATCCAAGAAAGAGGGTACCTATACCAATGTACAAATATTGAAGGGTTAGATCAGCTATTATCCGAAAATAATCATATAGTCGCATACATTGGGTTTGATTGCACAGCACCAAGTCTTCATATTGGTCATCTAATGCATATTATGATGTTCCGCCACCTACAAAAATTTGGTTACAAGTCGATAGTTTTACTTGGAGGTGGCACAACGAAAATCGGCGACCCATCCGGTAAGGATAAAGCAAGAAGCTTCTTATCTATCAAGGATATTAGCGAAAATATATCTAGTATAAAGAAAACATTGAAGAAAATGATATCTTTCGATGATGGAAAGACTGGTGCAGTTATAGTAAATAACGCAGACTGGCTGGATAGTATAAAATATATAGACTTTTTGCGTGATATAGGAATACATCTTTCAGTAAATCGCATGCTAAGTTTTGATAGTGTGAAAACTAGGCTGGATAGAGAGCAAACCTTAAGCTTCTTAGAATTTAATTACATGCTATTGCAGGCTTATGATTTTGTTGAGTTGAATAAAAAGCATGGCTGTCGTCTGCAGATTGGAGGGTCAGACCAATGGGGAAATATAGTAAATGGAATTGAGCTTGGAAAAAAGTTGAATTTACCTGAGCTGTTTGGCCTTACCACCCCTCTTTTATTGAATGCTCAAGGGGTAAAAATGGGCAAAACTGAAAGTGGAGCAGTGTGGCTTGATGATAATATGCTAAAGCCTTACGACTACTGGCAATATTTTCGCAACGTTGATGATCAAGATGTTGGACGTTTTTTGAGATTGCTCACTGATGTGTCAATTGATGAGATCAAAAAGTTAGAATCCTTAAAAGATCAGGAAATAAATGAAGCAAAAAAGGTCTTGGCAACAGAAGTGACAAAAATATGTCATGGTGACAAAGAAGCGGCACTCGCACTATCTGCTGCAGTCTCTGCTTTTGAGAATGAAGATAGCTCACTACTTCCTGATTACATCATAAAAAAAGAACAAGTTGCAAGCGGCATATCCTTAGTAGACCTACTGCATGACACCGATTTTGAACCTTCAAAAGGCGCTGCAAAGCGTTTAATACAGGGCAATGGGTGCAAAGTTAATGATAATATTATAAACAATGTTAACTACATAATAAATTCTGAGAGCTTTAAAGGTCAGTCATTTATAAAATTATCTGCAGGAAAGAAGCGCCATATTAAAGTCGTGGTGGGTTAATAAATTTTTATGGAAGAAAGGGTATATTAGAAAATTGAGGGCTTTATATATGAAATAAGGAGGCTAAAATGAGATTATATTATAAAGATATCAAAAATCTTCTTAAAGAATCTTACCTCTCTAGTGGAAGAGATTATTTCAACAAAGGAAAAGTACGAAACGTATCTATCAACAAATCTCACGCTAAATCAGAGGTAGTTGGATCAAGTGTATATCGGGTAAAACTAGAATGCGATGGTCCATTCTTTAGTGGAAAGTGTTCCTGTCCTGCATTTGTGTATTATGGTCCGTGCAAGCATATGGCTGCAACGGGTTTTGCTTTGATTGATCTTGACAGAAAGGAGTATCGATCATCTATGTGCCCGGGATATGTTGATGAACAAACTCTCCTTGAAAGGTTTTTACTTAAAAAAACAGACAAAGAGCTCATTTCAATAATTGTTCGTCTAGGTGACCAACATCCAGAGATTTTTGAAGAACTAGAGGATAGAGAATATGAGCAATTTATTCAAAGTGAACTTTCAAAATCCGAGAATTATATATAAAACAACTGGAAAGATGGTGAATCAGGTAATCTATACTAAGACGTCATACCGCCGCGGCACTAACAAGAGATCCCGCTGCGGGATGACGAATTGCTTAACCGTCATTCCGCCGCAAACCGTTATACCGCCACGAACCGTCATTCCGCCGCGGTATCTCAAAGCATAGATCCCGCTAACAAGTAGCGGGATGACTAGGTTTACCTTATCGGATTGTTTCAACACGTCATACCGCCGCGGTATCCCATGGATCCCGCTAACGGGTAGCGGAATGACAGTTTTTCAAATTGTCGGTAAATCTAAGTCAGTTTAGCTATAGCTCACGCTGCTTGAGTGGACAATAGGAAAAAGTTTGTTATTTAAGCTTAAAAAATGTGTATGATAGTGTTATTTCGCTCAAATCTTTTGTGTTGTTATCAAGCATTATCTCAGGATCTATATAGAAAGATAAGGGCATAGCTGCTTTTTGTTTTGGTAGCAACATTTGTTCTTCAAAACAAAAGCATGCAATTTTATTGAAATACTTACCTGCTTTGAAAGGCGTAACATTATACACCGCCATTCCAAATGAAGGCTGATCAGATAGATTTTTTGCGTAATAAAATGCTAAACTTTGTTCTCCTATGTTTACATCAACGTAGTTAGTTTCTGATTTAAATTCCCAAGGTAGATCGGACATTATATCAGCATTGAAGTGGACCCTGATTTTTTGGTCAGTTGCACTTATTGTTGCATTAGTTACTTTTCTTGTTGTGCCACCATACCCGGTAGCTTTACAGAAAATGCTATATAGTGGCACCGATGCATATGCAAGACATAGCATCAACATGACTAAAGATATTAAAAAGAAAACTATAGAATTCTTACTACCTTTCCTTAAAAAGGAAAACATCTAGTCCCTATTATTGAACAAGTTAAGTAACCTGAGTAGATTGAGAAATATGTTAATAAAGTTAAAATAAAGATCAGTTGCACCCAGTATTGACAATTTAGTAGTGGCAACTTCTGAGCCATCATTATATCTATAATAAACGTCTTTGATTCTCTGAGAATCATATGCAGTCAGCAAAGTAAATACTATTACTGATATGAACGATATTGCAAAGTAGAGAGGACTACTTCCAAGGAATAAATTTACTATGGATGCTATAATTATCCCCAAGACTCCCATAATCAAGAAAGAGCCCATACTTGTAAGATCTCTCTTTGTGGTATTACCATATAAAGCCATAGAGCCAAACATAATTGATGTAATGAAAAACGCTCTTGCTATATTTTCTGCAGTATAAACTATAAAAATATAAGATAAGGAAAGCCCCATTAACACTGAGAACGAGAAAAATATAGTAACGGCAGACTGAGCACTTAGGTGTTGAATTCTATACCGCATATAGATCACCAATGCAGCTGGAGAGAATATTATCACAAGCGACAGAACAGGATTAGAGTGAATTACCTGAAAAAGACCAGAAAATACCGTTAGAAACGCAACAAGCCCTGTAACGCCTAAAGCTAAAGCCATGTAGTTATATACTTTAGTTAGGTAACTTCTGAGCCCAGCGCTATAATAAACGCCCTGAGAGCGGATATCCTGTTCATTTCTCATGTAAGACATAAATATAACTCCTTTTGTCCATTATTTAACACATTATAATATAAAACCACATTTTTATCAAGTATTTTTATTATAAACAGCTATGCGCTGGCATTTGTTTTAATATAAATAGAATATAGACCTATTGCTGCTGCATTTGAGACATTTAAGCTGTCAATTACGTTTGACATTGGGATTTTTAAAAGATAATCACAATTTTCTTTAACTAACCTCCGCATTCCTTTCTCTTCAGAACCAAAAATAATTACTCTTTTTTTCTCAAAGCTCTTTATTTCATCTATATTTTCTTTAGCATTGCAATCAAACCCGTAACACCAGTAGCCGACCTTTTTTAAATACTGCATAGTTTTTACTATATTTGTAACGTATATTAGCGGAACAATATCCAATGCTCCACTTGCTGCTTTTGCAATAGATGCATTTTCGCCAGGTGAATGATTATGTGGTAAAACCAATGCGTCGACATTAAAACAAGCTGAAGTTCTTAAAATTGATCCAATATTGTGCGTGTCAGTGACTTGATCTAAAATGACTATAGTAGAGCTGTCGTTTGAGCTTTCAGCTACTTCTTCGATGCTTAAGTTATAAAGAATAGGGGCAACATTTAAAGCAATTCCTTGATGGTTAGCACCTTTAGATAAAACGTCATTAAGTATTTTGTTTTCTACTAATCGAACTTTAATGCCCTTACTATTTGCACATTGCCTAATTTCTTTTTCATGTTCTCTATAGAAATTTTCTGTTACTAACAGTTCTACACACCGCCTATTTTTATTCTTCAGTGCTGACATGCAGGTGTGCTTTCCATACAGCCAAAAATTCTCATTAGTTTTTGACGATTTCATCGTATTATCGAAAATCGGGTTTTTATAGAATAAGCAATATTTTACTATGTTTGGATATTGTTGTAAAATTATACAATTCGATTAATGCGTTTATGTCGGACGATGAGTTGGATTGGCAAAAAAATGTTAAGCCAATAGAATGTGGAAAAGTTACTTTGAAAGTTGATCATAAAGTAAATATAAAGTCTATGGTTGATAAAGGTACCTCCGACTTACAAAGGAATTTTCTTAATACCAATAATGGTCACTCATCATTTTGTCTTGACCAAAACACAAAATCAAAAATTGATAGGGGTAAATATTTTATAAGCGATAAGCTCGATTTGCACGGCTATAGTATAGAGGATGCTTACTGTAAATTGATAGATTTTATTATCAAAAATTATCGAGCAGGAAATAGATGTTTATTGGTAATTACGGGATACGGCAGTGCAACAAATAAAACAGACACTATAAAGAATAACTTAAATAAGTGGTTAAATGATACTAAAATCCAGCATATGGTTCTATACTACCAGCAAGCTACGAAAAAACATGGTGGTAAAGGGGCTTTTTATGTTTTATTAAGAAGGCTTAGGCCCTATTAGCTGCTTAAGTTTCCTTTTAAGCCTTAATTTTTCTTGTATAGCCGTATAAAAACCAGTGTTCGGCAGCGCATGACGCACAATTGTACAAACATTGTAGCCGTTATTCAAGTAGCCCGCAGAAGCGAAAAAACTTACTTGACAAGCTTCACCAGCCCCTTTATTATGATAGCAAGGGTATTTATGACTCAAAACTTGTTTTTGACCTGCAGGCTCAATGACAAAATTCAGTAAAAAACTCAGAGTATTTATTGGCGGATTACATAAAATTATAGCGGCTGCATGTCTTTTTTATTTTTTCTACATTCAGCCAAACCGCGCTTATTTTAAGCGTTAGCACATTATTACAGCGCCACTTACAGTAATATAGAGTCAAAACTCGCACCACGGGGTTTCTTTTGCCTTTTTTTTCGTTTGGTAAATTTCTTAAACATTTATAGCTAAACGACAACCGTCATCCCGCTACGTGTTAGCGGCTAAGAGATACCGCGGCGGTATGACGGTCTGCGGCGGAATGACGGTTCGTGGCGGAATGACGGTTAAGCAATTCGTCATCCCGCTGCGTGTTAGCGGGATCTCTTGTTAGCGGATGGGATACCGCGAATGAATCGAGGTATGACGGTTAAGTAGGGCATCATTCCAGTCTGGGATCTAGTTCTTATTGTACATTTACTTGATGTAGAGTTAAGTTTTCTGGATCCCAGTGTCAAGCACTGGGATGACACCCTTTTGGATGGAAAGCTACTTTCATGACATCATCATAAAGTAAAATGAGATCCCAGTGTCACGCACTGGGATGACATGGCTAAAAGAGCCCAAGAGAGGTGTCATTCCAGTCTGGAATCTAGAAAAAAAGAAGCTGGATCCCAGTGTCACGCACTGGGATGACAAAAAAGGGGCTACTCGGATGACGAGAAAGGAGCACTGGGATCCAGGTTGCTCACAAGCAAACTAGCATAGAAAGTGGTTACAAGTGTTTAGCTATTAATTATATGTTGCACAAGAGCACATATTACAATACCATCCAAGTAGGTCAAAAATAAGGAGATTGTCATGAGTTTTACTTTACCTGAATTACCATATGATAAAACAGCTTTAGAGCCTTACATATCTGCAAAAACCTTAGATTTTCATTATGATAAGCACCATAAAGGATATTTAAATAAACTCAATGAGCTGGTTGAAAATACAGATTATCAACATGTGAGAATTGAGGAAATAATAACAAAAGTGCATGGTAATAGCGATAAAGTTCCCATATTTAATAACGCAGCGCAAGTTTGGAACCACACTTTTTATTGGAATTCAATGAAGAAGAATGGTGGTGGTAAACCTAAAGACGATGGTTTTCTGGCAAAAAAAATTCAAGATGATATCGGTGGTTTTGATAAGTTTTGTGGGGAATTTGCCAATCATGGAGTAAGCCAATTTGGTAGTGGATGGGTATGGTTAGTGCTCGAAAAAGGAAAGCTCAAAATCACCAAAACTCCAAATGCAGATTTGCCATTAATTTATGGCCAAGTGCCACTACTCACTATGGATGTCTGGGAGCACGCCTATTATTTAGATTGTCAAAACCGTAGAATTGACTACATAAAAGTTTTCCTTGATCATTTGATTAATTGGGATTTTGCAGAAGAAAATTTAAAAAAGAATACATAAGATGAATACACCTCAGGTAACAAAATTAGATAATGGTTTGCGCATAATAACTGAGCAGGTGCGTGATGTTGATTCCGTAGCTTTAAGCATACGAGTTGGTGTTGGCAGTAGAGCGGAAAGTGCAAATCAAAATGGAATATCCCATTTTCTAGAACACATGGCTTTCAAAGGAACGAAGACAAGAACTGCATTTGAAATTGCAAAAGCTTTTGATGACATAGGTGGAGTTTTCAACGCCAGCACCGGTAGGGAAAGCACCACCTATTAT
This sequence comes from Wolbachia endosymbiont of Aedes albopictus, assembly GCF_024804185.1. Classification (NCBI taxonomy): domain Bacteria; kingdom Pseudomonadati; phylum Pseudomonadota; class Alphaproteobacteria; order Rickettsiales; family Anaplasmataceae; genus Wolbachia; species Wolbachia endosymbiont of Aedes albopictus. The sequence continues at coordinate 362,658 of NZ_CP101657.1, read as the reverse complement.
GCAAAAGTCCTCAAGAAAGACATCAAAACTGGTATTGATATACTAATAGATATATTGATGAATTCTACGTTTCCAGAAGATGAATTGGAACGTGAGAAGGGCGTTGTAATACAAGAGATTTTTCACACTAATGATTCACCAAGTGACGTTGTTTTCGATAAATATTTTGAGGCAGCTTATAAAGATCAACCTTTTGGCAGGTCAATCTTAGGCACGCAAGGTACTGTAAAATCTTTTACTCGAGGAGATCTAGATAATTACATAAATGAACATTACTTTGGCGAGAATATGCTATTTACCGTTGCAGGAAATGTTGAACATGAAGAAGTTGTTGCATTAACCAAAGATTTTCTCTCAAAGATTCATTCTAAAAAGCTGAAAAAAAGCCAAAATGCGAGCTGTACTGGTGGTGAGTATTTAGAACATCGTAAATTAGATCAGGTACACTTGCTAATTGGTCTACCTAGTGTTTCTCGTTATGACGATAAATATCACACGTTTCAAGTGCTTGATTCTATATTAGGGAGCGGAATGTCATCACGCCTGTTCCAGGAAGTAAGGGAAAAGCAGGGATTAGCTTACTCTGTTTATTCATTTAATTCCAGCTACACTGATACAGGGATGTTTTCCATTTTTGCTGGCACAGATAGTAGTAACTTAGATAAGCTTTTAAAATCTATGACGACAGAGTTGAAGAAGCTGTCTACAGATAATCTGAGGGAAGAAGAAGTAAATAGAGTGAAAGAGCGAATAAAATCCCAAATTTTAATGTCACGCGAAAGTGTTAGCTCACGTGCTGAAACATTGGGGCACTACTATGGTAACTATAATAGGTACATCAGTAAAAATGAATTAATAGAAAAAATTAGTGCAGTTACCACTGCTAACGTAAAAAAAGCAGCAAAAAAATTGTTATCTCAGCATGAAAAAACCACTCTAGCTGCAATTGGAGAAATTAAATCATTGCCAAGTTACGATAAAGTGGTTTCTATGCTTAAAGCTTAGTGTACTTTAATTATGTTGCTTAGGCTCACTAAGAAGTTCAATGAACGGTTGCAAAATCCTTTCTATAAAAAGTTTGCTTTCTGATTCATTGCGTATATTACTCATCAGTTTATTCAAAGTTTTCTCGCTGTTTCGTAAAAATAAATAGCTTTCTACTGCTTGCACACCAGACAAGACAGTCAAAATTCCTCCTATCACTAGACAAGCAGCTATAGCAGGTACGGTACCCACTGCAATTGCAGTTGCGATTAATGATAACCCAGCTAAGAATGCAACGGCTGAAATGCAAAACGCTATTTGATGCTTTTCTTTATTGCTAACCATAAATACCTCACAAAAACTATATTTCTAACATACCAGTGTTGTCATGTATTGTCAAGTTTTTAAAGAAGATTAAAAAATGCAACGCACATGTGCAAAAGACGCTAACTATGGATTAGCCAAGGAAGAAAGAGTAGGAAGAGGAAGGCTTTTTCTGTTTTAGGGAATATAAAATAAGCGTAGAAAAAATATGAACTAGGTGTATAATTCACAGTGTAATGGTATCTCACTAATCCAATTATTTTTCTCCTGATCTAGCCTATCATCCAATATTGCCTGCCTTATAGATGCCATTAACTTATTCATGAAGAAAACATTATGAATGGTAACGAGCGTGTGAGCCAGAAGCTCTTTAGCTTTCAGCAAATGGTGTATATAAGCTCTTGAATGTTTTCTGCAGGTAAAACATAGACAGTCACTTTCAATTGGGTTATCATCTAATTCAAATTGTTGATTTCGCAAATTAATATGTTCTTTGCACTTTGAAGAAATAGAATCTCTATTTTTTACTTTGATAAGCGCGCCACCATGTCTTGCTAAACGAGTTGGATGTACGCAATCAAACGTGTCAATTCCAAGTTCTACTCCGCGAAAGATGTCCACAATTCCACCAATACCAAGCAAATGAGTAGGCCTATCTTTTTTCAGATGGTCCATAATGAAAGAAACTACATCGTACATCTGCTCTTTACTTTGACCAAGTGATCCACCTATTGCTTGACCAAAAAATGGCAAATCGTTAATAAAATTACAACTTTCTCTACGTAAATCTTGATATACTCCGCCTTGACTAATTCCATACAGTGCCTGCTTGCCATTATTGTTTTTTTCAAATTCATTTAAAGAACGTTCAGCCCATCTGTGGCTCATGAGCATTGATTTTGCTGTATATTCTTTGCTTACGTGAAATGGAGTGCATTCATCTAAAACCAGGATTAAATCTGCACCTAATTTTTGTTGAATTTTTATAGATTTTTCAGGAGTTAAGCAATAAGTTTTACCATTAATGTAAGAACGAAAAATTGCCCCATCCTCATTAATTTTGATCAAAGTTTTTTGTTTTTTTCTTATTCCTTTTATCTCTTCCGAAACTGATCCGTGCCCTAAGCTAAATATCTGATATCCACCTGAGTCAGTTAGCATTGGCCCATTCCATCCCATCATCTTGTGCAAACCACCAAGTTTTGCAACAGTATTCTCTCCTGGTTGAAGCATTAGGTGATAGGTGTTGGAAAGTATTATCTGAGTACCTGCTTCACTAATTCTCTCGATATCTGCAGCTTTAATTGCAGCTTTTGTTGCACAGAATATAAAAGCTGGTGTTTCTACGCTTCCATTTTGAGTTTTAATTGTTCCAACTTTTGCAGAACCTGATTGCTTGATTATCTTGAATGCAAATTCTTCTTTCATCTATTTGCCTGAAAGTTCTGTTATGATGTTTTCTACTTTTTCAGGAGTAAGATTTTCATAGAAGTCATTATTGATCTGCACAACGGGAGCATTAACGCATGCACCTAGGCATTCGACTTCTTTTAAAGTGAACAAATTATCTTTAGTAGTCTCACCGATATTGATTCCAAGTTTTTTTTTAAAGGTATTTAAAACTTCTTCACTATTGCACAACCAGCAAGGAGTTGTTCTACAAATTTGTATTAGATATTTGCCTACTGGTTTTAAATTATACATGGTGTAAAAATTTGCCACTTCATATACACGAATGTGTGGAATATGCAGCATATCAGCAACATAACGCATAGCAGGTTCAGAAACCCATCCACATTGCTCTTGAACCAGATATAGTAAAGGCATGACAGCACTACCTTCTCTGCCTTTAGGATACATCTCTATAAACTTTCCTACTTTCTTGAGGTTTTCTGATGTAAAACTAAACTGCTCTTCTTTTTCTATCATTCATAAGACTCGTGTAAAATTTAACAGATTATACCTGTAGAACCAATGATTGCAATTGTTGGTTTTTTGAGAAATAGCGTTTTGCAGTATCATACTATCTATGGAGTGGTATTGCTTATCCACCCAGTTTGCGAATTCTTTACTGCTACTCATTTCTCATATTTCGCTTTGCAGATTATAAAGGTATTAATTTTTTAATTTTAGTTAAAATTTTCATTGACATTAACACCAGGGGTAATCATAATAGCGTTTTTATTAATATTTTAAATAAAATTATGTCTATATTAAGAAGATTACTCGGGATCAACTCAAATACACCGGAAGTGAAAGAAGCGATAGGTTTTAATCCAACAAACATAGAATTAATTGAGGGGAATGGAGTTGCTTACGGACTCAGCTATCAAGATAATGGTAATGGGAGCAGTAAAGTAAAATTACTTATTAGTCCATTATATCAATCAAAAACATACGAATGTAGTACAAATATCAGCGTAGCAAATGAATTCAAAGATCAATTATCTCTCACATTAATAGAAGATTCAGCTGAAATAGATAAAGTTGGAGTTATCTTTCCTGAAGAAGGAATTAGCGAAGAAGGAGAAAAATGCGTTAAAGGCTTATCTTTTAACACTTACGGAATTAAACAATCAGTTAATACTCCTTCAGTTGAACATTTAGATAAAAGAAAATTACAAAAAAATATTAATAATGGTAGTCTTGCAAATGTGGGCAATAGTTACTTTCAACCAAGAGCAGCAAAGGTTGATAATGGTGATGTAATTGTAATCGCCCATAACTTAAAGGATCAAACTTTGGTTTCTTGGTACTTAAAGTCAAGCGAGAGCGGAAAATTTAAGTTATTGACTGGAGAAAAAGGTGTTACAGAAAGAAAATTGTTCAATTTTGATAATCAGGGGCAATTGGCATTAAATGGAAACACGATGCTTTATTCGCAAGTGAGCAGAAAAATTATTGGGGATCAAGAGGTGAGAAAAACACATATTTTCAAATTTGATATGACTAAAGTGGTTGAGGATCTAAAAAGTGGAAAGAAAGATGAATGTTTGCTTGGTAAGAAAAATTGTCAAATAAATACAGCGTCATCTATTACTTCTAATCCAGGTGAAATAAATTTTCTACAGTATGTTGAAGGTGGTAATCTAGTTGCTTTTCTTGCAGAAGGCCGGTCGCCTAATAAACAAACATTACATTTAACAAGTCTTGTTAAGAATGGATCAAAATCGAACTTTACTGTTTGTGAATTTGCAGATTCTATAAAGCAATTGTATGTTAAAAACAATGGTCAAGACAGTTTTATTGTAACTGCAATAAATGAAGGAAACATCACAATTTGCAATCATCAAAGATTTGAAAAACCTTCCAAGGTAACAATAATACCAGCAAATAGCGTCAAAACTTTCAGTGATTTTGTTAATATCATTAACGGTCGATTAACGCCAGATATTATTTCTAGTAGTACCGTGGCTCCTGTAACTATTACAGAAACGGTTGTGACTTCTAAGCAAGCGTCGACTGCTGCAATTGCTAGTACAGCAGAAACCGACACTGTGAAGACTACTAAATTGACAACAGAAGCCATTGCACCTACTTCTACAATGAGTAAACCTTCAACGACTCAAACAAGTACAGTAACAGTGGAGCCAACAACAGTAGCAAAAACAACTACTACTTTACAAGCGACCATGGTTGCTACAACGTCAACTAGTGCGCCGATAGTAACTTCGGAAACTGGGACAAGTACTGTAAAACCTACAGCAGCGACTGTTGCGTCGACTTCTACAACGAGTAAACCTTCAACGGCTCAAACAAGCACAATAACAGTGGAGCCAACAACAGAAGCCGTTGCGTCGACTTCTACGATGAATAAACCTTCAACAGAGTCAACGACTCAAACAAGTACAGTAACAGTGAAGCCAACTGTGCCAACAACAAGCTTAGAGAAAACTACACAAACAGTATTTATTATACCAAGTACTAGAACAAGAGAGTCAACAACTCCTATATTTACCACAACTTTACTTCCTCAAACTACTTTTTCACCACAGCCTACTCAACTTGCTATAGGGTCTAATAGGGCAGGAATGATAGGAGGATCTTTGATTGGAACAATAGGTATTGCTGGAATTATAGGGTTTATAGCATATAAATGTATTAAGAAATATCACGGTTATTATAATACTGCTCATGTGTTAGAATTAGCTGATTTGGAATCGCATTCAAATAGCAGCAATGAAGAAATTTTTTTCACCCATAGCAGAACAAGCAGTGATAATAACATATCTATACAAACTACGTATCAATCTGAAACAATGCTAAACAGTATATCAGTAGAAAGTAGTAGTCGAGCAAGAAGTAGCTCGTCGTCTTCAAGCGGCGGACCAGGCTCTTGACTAACTGAAGCGGAGTCTAAAAGTGAAAAAAGCTTATCTTGGGATAGCAATGATGTGCCGGAATATCACCTTTAGCTATTTGTCTGAATGTTTTTAATATGTAGGCTGTTAGGAAATTGTCTTTTGCTTTTGTGATTTTCATGTTAAAGTATAATTCCTGGGTGAAATAAGTAGCTGCTGTTGTGTGATAAACATAGCAGAGGAAAGTCCGGGCTCCAAGGAAAAATAGTGACGGGTAACGCCCGCCGGAGGTAACTCCAGTTATAGGGCTACAGAAAATTACCGCCTAAAATATTTTAGGTAAGGGTGAAAAGGTGTGGTAAGAGCACACCATGGCAATGGCAACATTGGTAGTCAAGTAACCAACACTAGGAGCAAGATTAAATAGAAGTAGATTTTATGTTTTTCTCATATCTACTCGGGTAAATCGCATGAGGTAAATGGTAACATTTACTCCAGATAAATAGCTACATAAACAGAACTCGGCTTATATTTCACCTAGGCGTCACATGATACGTGCGATATAAGCCATGCTATATTTAAGTGTAGGCATTTCATGCGTTGTCCTTCACTTGTTCTGCTTGATAGCCATCACTACTTTCGCCTACATTAACATTAGAATATTCTTCATCATCAATATACTCTTTCAGAACATACCCTCTGCCCCAAACGGTTTCTATGTGGCTTTTTCCATCATTTGCACTTTCAAGTTTCTTACGTAATTTGCACATAAAAACATCAACTATCTTGTTATCTGAAGGTTCATCCAAGCCATTGTAAAGATGATTTAAGAACATTTCTTTTGTTAGTACTGTTCCTTTACGCAATGCTAGCAATTCTATCATAGAATACTCTTTATTAGTAAGGTGAACCGTTTTACCTTTCACCTCAACAATCCTGTGATCAAAATTGATATTTATATTACCAATCTTTATCACCGATTCAGGATGGCCTTTAGTACGACGCACTATGGCCTTAATTCGAGCTAATAACTCGCTTTTATGAAATGGCTTGGTTAAGTAATCATCGGCACCATACCCAAGCCCTTTAGCTTTGTGATTGACAGCGGATATACATGAAAGTATTAAGACAGGAACTTTGATTTTTGCACTTCTTAGTCTTAACAATATATCATATCCATCAATATCACCAGGCAAGTGTATATCTAAAATAACTAGGTCATAGTAATCTCCATTTGAGGAAACCATATTATTGTTATAATCTTGTGCAGAAGTAACAACGTCACAGAAGTGTCCATCAGAAGTTAAGGCATTAACCACAGTCTTTGCACTTACTTGATCATCCTCAATTAATAATATACGCATATTTTACACCCCATAAATAATTTATAATTTTAGTAATATATATAACTAAGGAAAGTAATAAATCAAATTTTTATTAACAAATGATCAAAATTACACTTATTAATTAATAGTAAATATATTGTTCCAAAGTTATATAAATAGATCTAAAATATAATAGATATACATGGTAGTAATAATATTTTTAGTAAATATTGAATTAAAGTTACTATTATTAAAAGAATACTTCGTTTAATAAATATTTAACTATTCTATATGTCTGTGTTATATTTTTAATTTACTTACCCTACTGTTTTAAAGTATAAGTAATACTTTCAGGAATATTGTGTGGCAATATCAATTTTAGGTGCTGGTGCATGGGGTACAGCAATCGCAATTTCATTAGGTAGTAAGAAAGATGTGATTTTGTGGACTCGCAATGAAACTACATTTGAATCAATCAACGGGAAAAGAGAAAGTGACAAGCTACCCGGTTGTCGAATTTCTGATAATGTGTCAGTAAAATTGGCTATTGAAGACACAATTAATGCTTCAGTAACAATCCTCGCTGTTCCCACTCAATCTCTGAGGGAGGTATGTCAGCAATTGCATAATTGTAATCTGAAAAAAGATGTAGCAATAATTTTAGCTTGTAAGGGAATAGAAAAGTCTACATTAAAATTACCTAGTGAAATAGTAAATGAAGTTTTACCTAACAATCCTATTGCTATTTTTTCAGGCCCTAGTTTTGCTGTAGAAGTTGCAAGAAAATTACCCTATTCAATGGTTCTTGCATGCCGAAATAACATATTGGGTTCAAAGCTAGTATCAGAACTACAGCAAGAAAATGTTAAATTACGCCTTAGTAGCGATGTTATAGGGATACAGGTTTGTGCAGCGTTAAAGAACGTTTTTGCTATAGCGTGTGGGATTGTTCTAGGTAGTAAACTTGGGTTTAATGCTCATGCAGCATTGATTACGAAAAGTGTAAGCGAAATTAAGGCTTTATACTCAGCAAAAGTTGGTAACGGTAATGTGGATATAAATACACTACTTGGACCGGCATGTCTGGGTGACCTAATTATGACATGCACATCCTTGAATTCAAGAAACCTATCTTTTGGGTTTAAAATAGGTAATAGTGACAATGGCTTTAATGTTCAGCAGATTTTGTCAGAAGGCAAGTCAGTGATTGAAGGTTTTAGCACTGCTGAACCCATATTTAATTTAGCAAGAAAGCTAAAGATAAAAATGCCTATATGTGAAGCGGTCTATAGATTATTGTATGAAAGCGCCTCTATAGAGGATACTATTTCTGTTCTTGTAAATTAGTTTTGTACTTTGGTGTATTGTGAAATTTTTATATAAATTGATATCAACATGGTGGCTGTCTGGCACAGTAAAAAAAATGCCAGGTACCTTAGGCAGCTTAGCTTCTTATCCAATTGCTCCTGTGATACTGAGTGACAGAATGTTAGGTGCAGCAATTATTTTTTTTTTATTTTTGATTGGACTATGGTCTATAGGCAATTATATAAAACACTACAAGACTTCATGTGATCCAAAAGAGGTAGTAATTGACGAAGTAGTTGGTCAATTGCTGACAATACTTTTAGTTTCGATATTGTTAAGCCAGGAAATGAATTGCTCTTTATTGTTGTTGTGCTTTTTTTCTTTTAGGTTTTTTGATATAATAAAAACGTGGCCTATAAATTTGATCGATAAAAATACCAAAGGTCCTTTCGGTGTTATGCTAGATGACATTATAGCTGCAATTTTAGCCTGTGTTCTTATAGGAGCCTTTTATTGTTTATTGTTGATGTATGCAGGATAAAAAAATTTATTATTCAAGCTTAATTGTTCAAAATTTAAAGGATTATATACTGTACACAGCGAATTTATCTGAGTGGGAAGTACACGATGAATTTGATAACGTTACATTTACAATAAATGGTACTAGGGAGTCATTATTTAATTTTGTGTTCTGTGGAGATCAATGTACCGAGCTTTCTATACAAAAAACTCTAGATTATCTTAGAACAAGAGATATAGAAGCAACATGGGTAATAAATTCACATATGAAAATAAGAGATATTTTAGAAAAGTGTGAAATAAAACACGTTAGCACACCAAAAAAAGCTTTACTTAATATGAAAAATTACTTTTTACCTGCTGATGTTATTCCAAACTTAAGGTTAAATGCTGTAAATGGTAGCGACCTCTTAGAACAGTTAGATTTACACACTTCTAAAATTTTTTATCATGGCGTTGGAATTGTCAGCACATTTTTTCGCGGATTATCAAATTATGATGATGAAAACCCAAGATTAAGATTTTTTCTTGTAACACTAAATAGTGAAATTATTGGGACATGCGGTCTTTATGTTCAAGACAGTGTAGCTGGTTTTTATAGTGATGGAGTTTTACCAATTTACAGGAATCGTGGAATAGGTACCCAAATGGTTTTAGAAAGAATAAAGATAGCTAAACAGCTTGAATGCAAATATATAGTAGCACATTGTATGAAACCTTCTGTAAACCTTTATAAGAGATTGGGCTTTCAAATGTTAGGCAATCTTTACTTATATAACTCTTCAGCATAATTCTGAGCGGTTACAAGTTTTTACATCTGTTTTAGAAGTGCTATGTTTTTTTTGTATGAAGTGGTTTTAATATTGATTCTAATATTATTCTTTCTCTCTTATTCTAAATTAAAAATTAGTAATAAGATTAAGAACTTACAACATCGAAATGTTATCATAAATAATTTAATTGATACTGTGAATGATGGGTTTTATATTTGGGATGCAAAAAAGCGTATAGAAAAGTTCTCTCCCAACTTACTAACTTTGCTTAATACTGTTTTTTACTCATTTAATGAGTTTGTGAATTTTTTTGAGCAATCAGAAAGTTTAATTAAAAATTTTGCTGAGGCAAAGGAAATAAATAAATCTTTTACTCTAGATTTAAAGTCAAAAGACAGTGAGGTTTATTGCATATGTTATGGCAGAAGTATAATAGATGATTCTAACAATGTGATTGGTGTGCTGTTATGGATAAGGAATGTTTCAGACTGTAAAATAAAAGCTCACGGACTTGAGCTAGAAAATAGTAAGCTTACACAAGAAGTGGAGAGCTATAAAAATGTTTTCAACTCTTTACCATTTCCAATACTAAAATATAACAAGAATAGAAAGGTAGAATTTTATAATTTGTTTTATGATAAATATGTAGATGGCTCTAAGAAATTTGCTATTACCAGTAGCGCTCATAGCACAAAACCAGGAAGGCATGTCGTAACTTACAAGAACGAACCTAAGGTTTTCGATTTTGTTAAAATTCCAATACAAGGTTCTGGTAGCATAGTAATGTATGGGAAAGATGTTAGTGATGCAGAGAAATTATATACTGAATTAAACAGTTATTTAGCTACACAGAAAAATTTGCTTGAGAGGTTGCCGGTTGCTATAGTAATATATAGTAAGAATCAAAAGCTAAAATTTTATAATAATGCTTTCATAAAAACTTTTCAATTTGACCCAAAATTTTTGGCATCTTATCCAACTTATCATGAAGTTATGCTTTACCTCTTCGAATCTAAAAAGCTTTTAAAAAAAGAGGATTTTCAAACTATTAGTAACCAAAGACATGAGTTATTCAAAAAATTATTTGCATCGTATGATGATACGATGCATTTCACGAATGGAAAAGCGTTCAGGGTATTAACAATACCCTACGCTTCGGAAGGTTTGCTGTTCTCTTACGAAGAATGCAAAAGATGATACTTAAACTCCTTCTTTCTCTACCATGAGCTGTTTTACTTTCGCTATTGCTCTTGCTGGATTAAGTCCTTTAGGACAAGTTTTTGTGCAATTCATTATTGTATGACAACGATACAACTTGAATGGGTCGTTTAAAACATCAAGTCTTTCACCTGTCTTATTATCACGGCTGTCAGCAATCCATCTGTAGGCTTGTAATAGTATTGCTGGTCCTAAAAATTTATCACTATTCCACCAGTAGCTTGGGCAACCAGTCGAACAGCAAGCACATAATATACAGTCGGACAAGCCATCTAATTTTTTTCTATCTTTAGGAGATTGAGAGTATTCTTTATTTGGTAGGGCAGGCTTATCTGCTTGTAACCAAGGTTTAATTGATTTGTATTGCTCATAAAATTGGCTCAAGTCCGAGACTAGGTCCTTTATCACATACATGTGAGGTAATGGATATATTTTTACGTCACCTTTTATATCGTGTATAGATCTAGTACATGCAAGAGTATTGGTTCCATCAATATTCATGGCACAAGATCCACATATGCCTTCTCTACAAGAACGTCTGAAAGTTAAAGTCGAATCTATTTCATCCTTTATTTTTATTAATGCATCAAGTACCATAGGGCCACAACTATCCATATCAATAAAAAATATGTCTATTCTAGGGTTTTTCTCGTCATCAGCAGACCAACGGTAAATTTGAAATCTTCTGATGTTTTTTGCTCTAGCAGGAATAGGATAAATTTTGCCCTTTTGATTAATTTTAGAATTCTTTGGCAAAGAAAACTGAACCATATCACTTACCTTTTATTGTTTATAGCTAAAACCCTTTGTAGATAACATATTTTATTATCATCTACTATATTTTTATTAAATTCCTTTTAAATCGCACACATATTGTAGCCAAGCGAAGCTAAAATCTCTCTTTCTAGATTTTGCATTATAATTTCTTCATCTTTTTTTTGGTGATCATAACCAAGTAAATGCAGTAATCCATGCACTAACATGTGTGCAATGTGAGCAAGAATGGGTATACAATACTCATGCGATTCTCTTTTTATTGTGTCTATTGAAATTGCTATGTCTCCTAAATCGCACTCATTAGACAATTGTTCACACGGAAATGATAGCACGTTAGTTGGCTTATCCATTTCTCTAAATTTTAAGTTAAGTTGATGTAGCAAGTCATCATCAGCCAGAGCTATTGATATATTTGGTTTATAGTGGTCTATTTTTAATTCTTTTAGAGAAGTGTTTATAATATTTAATACAAAACCCTCTGGATCATCTGTAATGCTGCGCCATCTCTCATCAAGAACATTTACTTCTAACATGAGTAACGCACCAGTAAGGGTGTCATGCAAGTAGCTGACACTGGAATCCAGTTTTTATTATACAACCATCTGGTGCACTCATTTAAAATCAAAATTCCTGGATCCCAGTGTCTGGGCACTGGGATGACATCCTTCCTAGCAGAGACTACTTTCAAATCGCAACATTTGTACAGTTGTGTGCGTGACCATAAAAGGAGAACTATAGATTCCAGTGTCAAGCACTGGGATGACAGGGTGTTACACATCACTCATGCTTATTATTTCATTCCATTCAATTTCCGAAACTGGGGCAATTGATAAACGTGGTTGTTTTAATATAGCCATATTTTTCAAAAGTGGGTTTTGTTTTATATTATTTAACGTTACTTGGTTATTTAAAGGTTTCAAAAACTTTACATTCACTAATCCGAACTTGTGATCATTAACATGATAATACTCTTTAAATACTTCAACGATTCCAAGTATTGCTTTCTCTTTACCTGTATGATAAAAAAACGCAAGATCACTTACTTTCATAATTTTCATGTAATTTTGAGCTTGATAATTGCGCACGCCATCCCACTCAACTACCTGCTCCTTTTCCATTTTTTGCCATGAATATTCACTTGGCTCTGACTTGAGTAGCCAAAGTTGCATTATTTTTTTCTTCTTAAATAAGCCGGTATATCATAAACATTGCTGCCCCATTTAGCTCCTTCGCTTACCTGTTCAGTTGGTTTTGTTTCCAGTGTTTTGTCTTGCATACTTTCACTGTGACTATAGGGCCACTTAAATTTCTCTTTCTCTGAGTCTTCACTCTGACTTATAGGTGAAGTTTCTGATTTATTATTGCGACCATCAATGCCAGTTGCAAGAACAGAAACTCTAACTCTTCCCTCTATCGCTTGATCAAAAGTAGCACCAAATATTATATTTGCATTTTCATCTACTTCTTCACGCACTCTATTGGCTGCAGCATCAACTTCAAACAGAGTCATATCTCCGCCACCAGTAATGTTAATTAATATTCCTTGAGCACCTTTCATTGATACATTGTCAAGCAATGGATTGGATATTGCAGCTTCTGCAGCACTAATTGCTCTATCTTCTCCTTCTGCCTCTCCAGTGCCGATCATCGCTTTGCCCATCTCGCTCATTACTGTTTCTATATCAGCGAAGTCAAGATTAATAAGCCCTGGCATGACCATCAAGTCAGTTACTCCTCTGATGCCAATATGCAGAACATTATCAGCAAGTTTAAATGCATCAGAAAATGTAGTTTTTTCATTTGCAATTCTAAATAAATTCTGATTTGGAATGACAATAAGTGTATCCACGTATTTTTGCAGTTCTTCAAGTCCAAGCTCTGCAATGCGCATGCGGCGCACACCTTCAAAACCGAACGGTTTAGTTACAACTCCAACAGTCAATATCTTTTTTTCTTTTGGCGCCCTATCCTTAACTGCGGCTCTTGCTTCTCTGGCTGCTTTTGCAATTACCGGTCCTGCACCGGTTCCAGTACCACCGCCCATTCCTGCTGTGATGAAAAGCATATGACTATCTTTTATATGCTCCATAATTTCATCGATTGATTCTTCTGCTGCACCTTTGCCAACATCAGGCAAGGCACCAGCACCAAGACCCTTGGTTAAGTTAATACCCAGTTGAATTTTTTTATCGCATAACGACTTTTCCAGCGCTTGAGCATCAGTGTTTGCGACAACAAAATTTACTCCTTGCAAATTGGATTGGATCATGTTATTCACAGCATTTCCACCAGCACCACCCACTCCCACAACGGTAATCCTTGGGTGTAATATAGGTAACTCCGGCAGACTAAGATCAATAGACATTTAAATTACTCAAATTTAGCGAATTCACTTGATAGTAAGTTACCGCTTTTTTAATAATATGCAAATACTTTTCACTTCTATAGGCGTAAACAGTAAACGGGATTTACTTATTCTTAATATTTATACTAATAAGTGTCGTTAATTATAATAACTAGATTCTTAAACGACACCACTTAACCGATGCAAAAAATAGAAAATGTTTATAAAAAGGGACAGAGACTATCCCTTTTTGTTTTGTTGAAGTTATTATGCAGTTTTTTCTTTTCCTGCATATGCTTCAACCGCAACATCTTTTAATTTTGAGGCAACTTGATATGTTCCATAAAGAACAGCAGCTGCAGCAATTGCCATTATGGCACCCGCAACTATCTGACCAGCAACACCTGTTCCGATAAATCCAGGTAATGAAGCAGCTATTGCTTGATTTGTCCCAACAAAGTAACTGGCAGTCTTAGCAAGAAACCCAGAAGCTTCTGCTGCACTAACAAAGCCTGCTTTCATATGCATTGCTGTAAAGACAATACTTGCAACTGCAAGCGGAAATAATGCTGTTCTTAACTTATTATCCTTAATATACTGACCAAACCCACCAGCAGCACCTGTAACTCCCCAGTGTTCATTACCAGCTTGTTTATATCCTTCTGAAGTAGCATGAAAAATGCTATCCCCTTCTTTATACTCATAATTTGTTAATGCCATAACTCTACTCCTTAAATAGAATGTTAAAATTTCATTAAGGGCAGTATATAGTGAAATAAATTATCTGTCAAGTAAACTAATGTTTTAATATATCCTTATTCTGTAATTCAGCGCTTCAGCAATGTGTGCTCTTTTTACTTCTTCACTTTTTGCAAGATCTGCAATAGTTCTTGCAACTTTTAATACGCGTGTGTAGCCTCGATTGGAAATGTAATTTTCTTTCAGTACGTATTTTAGCAATTCTAACCCTGCCTGATCTGGTTCAGTAAATTTATTAAATGCTTCACCGCTTACTTCTGAATTGCAACGAATATTTAATTCACTATAGCGCTCAGTTTGAACTTTTCTTGCTGCTATCACTCTTTCTCTTATGATTTTAGTACTTTCTCCCTCCACAGAGATTTCAGGAGAGAGTATGCTAACGTTTGGCATTTCAATGCATATGTCTATTCTATCAAGCAATGGGCCTGATATTTTGTTTTTGTAATCTGTGCCACACTTTGGAGCTTTGTTGCACGATCTGCTTGCATCACCTAAATAACCGCACCTGCAAGGGTTCATTGCAGCAATCAGTTGAAAATTTGCAGGGTAGGTTATGTGAGCATTTGCCCTTGCAACGGTAACTTTTCTATCTTCAAGTGGTTGGCGCAGAGAATCAAGCACAAGTCTTGGAAATTCTGGCAACTCATCAAGGAATAACACGCCGTTGTGAGCCATGGTAATTTCTCCAGGTTTTGCATTCTTTCCTCCTCCTATCATTGCTGGCATGGAACATGAGTGATGAGGTTCACGAAAGGGGCGAGTTACTTTGAATATTTCATTACCAGTTTTTGTTATGCTGGAAATAATATTAACATCAATCATCTCCTGTTCGGTCAAATCAGGCAGCAACCCTATAAAGCGCTTAGCAAGCATTGATTTTCCAGTACCAGGAGGGCCAACAAGAAGCATATTATGCCCACCTGCTGCTGCAATTTCAGCTGCTCTTTTTGCAACAACTTGGCCTTTGATATCCTTCATATCGGGAATCAATCTTTTTTCTTGGGGTGCATCACTATAATTAAAAATTACTGGCTGAATTAATTGCTCACCCTTAAAGTGTCTGATAATATCAGTTAATTTCTCTATAGCCAGAATTGAAACATTCTTCACCCATACAGCTTCTACACCATTTCCTCTCGGACAAATTACTCCTTTATTGTCCTTTTTTGCATTAATTGCTGTTGGCAGCACACCTGAAACTGGAATAACTCTGCTATCAAGAGCCAGTTCACCCATGATTATATAAGACTGAACTTTTTCAACTGGTATCACATTCATTACAACAAGTAGTCCAATAGCAATAGCCAAGTCATAATGACTACCTTCTTTCAGTAAATCCGCAGGGGAGAGATTAACTGTAATTCTTTTTGGAGGTAGTAGTAGATTGATTGAATTTAATGCTGCTCTGATGCGCTCTTTGGATTCCGCAACAGTTTTATCCGGCAATCCAACAATATTAAAAGCTGGAATACCATTTGCCATATGAATTTGTGCATTGACATTTACTGTGCTAATTCCCTGAAGCGCAACGGTATTTATATTTGCAATCATGATATATTATATAAAATTGTTAATACAATATATTAAAGAAGTGATGAGGTAAAGGCTACAGCAATTAAAGATGGCTTAATTTAGCAAAAAAGTGCATAGTATCCTATCACTTTGCTGATTATGAAATGTTTATAAGGATAATAACTTTTCTTTTGCTATACTCAAGCGCGGTTTTCTGTGGTGATTGTAATTTTAATTTACCATACTGTGGGCTCAGTTGTAATCTGGATCTATCATATAGAAATTTAAGTAATGTAAAAAAATTGTTGAATAACGACGATAAGTTTGTTGCGCTTACGTTTGATGATGGGCCTTCCAACAATAGAGTAAACGATATTATTAATGTTCTGGAAAGCTATGAAGCAAAAGCAACATTTTTTGTGCTTGGTGAACATATAAATAAAAAAACATATGAGATAGTAAAGAAAATCCATGAAGCAGGTCATGAGTTAGGCAATCACTCTTGGTCGCATAGGAAGTTGACATCACTTTCAAGTGAGGAACAATTGCAAGAATTGGAAAAGACAAATACAGCAATTAAAAATGCAATAAAACAAGATGTAAAATGGTTTCGCCCGCCATATGGATGTCATGACGATAATCTGATTGAAAATACTGATCAATTAAATATGTATTCAATATTATGGACAGTTGATTCGCTAGATTGGCAAGGTGATAAGCCAGAAACTTTAGTTGAAAGAGTTTTAAGTAATGTACATAATGGAGCAGTTATACTGTTTCATGATCACAATAACAGGTCAAACACAATTGAAGCTTTACCTCATATTATTAAAATACTAAAAAAATCAGGTTATAAGTTTGTGACCTTAAGTGAGTGGGAAAAAAGGGTTTGTAATACGGTAAAAGCCAGAAGTGTAACAATAAAAGAGGGGAAAAAAGTGCGTTTTGAAGGAATGTTATGTGGACAAAAAACAAAGTCTTCAACCGCAGAGCATTCATATTAGGTGGTATTCAGCTTACCATTTCTGCGGTTTTTAGTTGCAGGTTATATAATTTACAAATACGAAACAGACAAAAGTACGAAGCACTATCTAATAGTAATAGAATAAGAGTTGCTACTATTATGCCTAAGCGGGGCAAAATTTTAGATAGGAATAGCATTGAACTTGCGGTAAACAAAATTTCGTATGTTGTTTTGTTTGATGGTTCTGGTAAGGAAGTTGATTTGCAGACATTATCAGAAGTCGAGTCTAAAATAGCAAAATCGTCAGAAAAAATAACTGCTCTTTATAAACGTTATTACCCGTTTGGTTCAATGTGTTCTCATGTAATCGGATATACAAAAAGACAGCAAGGCATAAGCGAAGTAGGAATCAGCGGTATTGAATATACATATGATCATATATTGAAAGGCAAGTCAGGAAAATCTGAGCAGGAAATAAATTCTAAAAAACGCGTCATAAAAGAATTATCAAGCATACCACAACAAGACGGACAAGATGTACAACTGACAATCGATATTAATCTGCAAGAGAAAACCGCAGAGGTATTTAAAGATCACCAAGGCTCCGCAGTGGTAATTGATGTAAATAATGGAGAAATTTTAGCATTATATAATTCACCTTCTTACGATAATAATCTTTTTGCTAGCAGGCTATCAAATGAGACTTGGGAGAGCTTGAATGCTCCTTCATTGCCGCTCGTGAATCGTGCGTTATCATATCAAATTCCACCTGGTTCAATATTTAAAGTAATAGTTGCGCTTGCGGGTTTAAAAGACGGGATAATAACACCAGAAGAGAAATTCTCGTGCAAGGGCTATATGAAAATAGGTGAGCGGAAATTTCGTTGTCTGAAAAGCAAAGTCCATGGGTATGTATCTTTAAATGAGGCAATGGCATTATCATGCAACACTTACTTTTATAATATAGGGAAAAAAATAAGTGTAGACTCTCTGGTAGAAATGGCCAGAAAATTTGGTATTGGAAGTGGGCCACTGATTGGAACGTTTAAAGAAGAAGCTCCAGGGTTGTTGCCAGATAGAGATTGGCGTACACGAAAGCTATATTCGCAGTGGTATTTAGGTGACACTATCAACTTAGTTATAGGACAAGGGTATATGCTTACAACACCACTACAGCTTGCAGTTCTTGCAGCGAGGATTGCAACAGGAAAAGAGGTAATTCCCCACATTAAAATGAGTAATACAGTGCAAAATTTCCCTGACATTGATGTAGATTATGAGCATTTTAGTATAATTCGAAAAGCTATGTTTGAAGTGGTGAATTCTAACTATAGAAAAGGGCTAAGCGGCATACAAATTGCCGGCAAAACCGCTACACCAGAGATAAACTCTAAGGGTGAAAGTCATAAGTTATTTATCGCTTATGGTCCTTACCATAACCCGCGCTACGCAATCTCTGTGTTTATAGAACACGGCAAAGCCCCGCGCCAAGATGTTGCTATAGCTAATGAAATATTTCAATATATGCTTGAAACTATGAGTATTAGACTTCTTGCATAATCATATAACATTGGGAATAGAAACGAAAAAACTTACTTGACAAGCTTTGCCAGCCCCCTTATTATAACAGTAAGGGTATTTATGACTCAAAACTTGTTTTTGACCTGCAGGCTCAATGACAAAATTCAGTAAAAACTCAGGGTATTTATTGGCGGATTACATAAAATTATAGCGGCTGCATGTCTTTTTTATTTTTTCTACATTCAGCCAAATCGCGCTTATTTTAAGCGTTAGCACATTATTACAGCGCCACTTACAGTAATATAGAGTCAAAACTCGCTACTCGGGGCTTCTTTTGCCTTTTTTTTCATTTGGTAAATTTCTTAATGTTTGTAACTAAACAACAACCGTCATCCCTGTAAAGGTCAAGTATCCCGCTGCGTGTTAGCGGATGAGATACCGCGGCGGTATGACGGTCTGCTGCGTGTTAGCGGCTAAGAGATACCGCGGCGGAATGACGGTTCGTGGCGGAATGACGGTTAAGCAATTCGTCATCCCGCTGCGTGTTAGCGGATGAGATACCGCGAATGAATCGCGGTATGACGTAGGACTGCTGTCATTCCAGTGCTTGACACTGGAATCCAGCCTTTATTACGCAGCCACTTGGTTGAAATTAAGTCTTCTGGATCCCAGTGTCAGCTACTCGGATGACAAAGTGTGCTTCTGTCATCCTATGATAGCTCTAAAAAACCTAGATCCCAGTGTTACGCACTGGGATGACAGGGGAGGTTGCACCATAAGATGAACCAGTGTCAGCTACTCGGATGATACCTTTTTTCTACTTAGTTTGGGTTATGCAAGAAGTCTATTGCATTCCTGAGCAATTTGATTCATTATTCTTTTTGTAAAAAATTTTCTTGACTTTCTCTCTACTTTTTCTGGGTAAGGTCACTTTAAAGGAAGTCTAATAGATGCTACATAGAAATCCAGATGAGTTTCTAAAGTCTATTCCAAAAGATAAGCGCATAATGTGCCTTGACATGGGAGAAAAGCAAATAGGCATAGCATTTAGCGATAAAACACAGCTTATAGCCACAGTTCATAGTGTATATTATAGGAAAAATATGAGCAAAGATTTAGGTTATCTGCATAGAATATTCAAAGAAAATGAAGCTGGATCAATGGTAATAGGACTACCATTAAAAATGGACGAACAAGAAACTAAATGGTGTAAAATCATAATCCAATTCGCAAATAAAATAATAAAAAAATATAAAGTAAATATATACTTACAAGACGAAAGCTTCTCAACATCTATCGCAACTCATACACTAAAAATTACTGGCATATCAATCACAAAATCGAAAAAAATAGATGATAAAATCTCCGCATGTATTATTTTGCAACGAACGTTAGACAAGATAAATACAATCAAATAGTTTTTCCAGATCTGGAAATCTTCAAACTGAATCTCATATAAAAGTTACTCAACAAAACAAGAACCTTTCGTATAAGCATGACAAATTGCTACAGCAAGAGCATCAGCGGCATGGTGGCATTTTATACTCAAATTTTTAACTATTTGCTTCACCATAAATATAATCTGATCCTTATCAGCATGGCCATTTCCGGTAATGCTTTTTTTTACATAGTTTGCATCATATTCATTCATAGTTAGCTTTGTTATTTTTAACGCTAAAATTACAACCCCTCTTGCATATCCTAAAGTTAGTGAAGATTTAGGATTTTTATTAACAAAAATTTTCTCCACCGCAGCTTCATTCGGAGAGTATAGGGAAATTACTTTCTTTAATTGTTCAAAAATCACATATAGGCGTTCATCTGTATTGAGCTTATTGTCAGTTGATATGGTACCGCCGCCCAAAAATTCAATATTATTTTTTTCGTTTAGATCAATAATGGCCCACCCCGTCTTGCTTATCCCTGGATCTAGACCTATTATTTTAACCACTTAATAAACGCTTAACCAATAGACAAACAAAAATAAAAACATCCAGACTACATCTACAAAGTGCCAATACCAGGAGGCAAACTCAAAGCACAAATGTTCCTGAGGTGTAAACTGGCCTTTCCACGCTCTAAATAAACACACTGATAAAAATATTATTCCTATTATAACGTGTGCGCAGTGAAAACCAGTAATCATATAAAAATTGGATGTATAAATAAGCTTTTCTCCTGTTTCTTGTAGAGAAAAACTCGCTTCATGATACTCTATTGCTTGCACTATTATAAAAAAAACCCCAAGCAATATAGTTATGGACAGCATTTTAATCATGCTCTTTTTATCATTTTCAAGTAAAGAGTGATTTGCCCAAGTAATTGTTGTACCAGAAAGCAATAATATTAATGTATTCATGAATGGTAGTGACCACGGATCAGGTGGCAAAATTCCCCCAGGGGGCCATTCAATTTTTTTTGCAGGAGAAAACGCCTCAAATAAAAAAACTGGATCAAGCCAGGCTTTAAAGAATGAACAAAAGAACACTATAAAAAATACGACCTCCGAGAGAATAAATAAGTACATTGCAAATTTGAGTCCATGTTTTACAATGGTAGTATGACATTTATCATAAATGGCCTCCCTTATTACATCTCTCCACCAATAGAACAGCACCCCTGATACTGCGGAGATTCCCAGAACTAAACAAAACATTCCGAAAATTTGTTTATGAAGCGCACCAACTAATCCAAGTGCAAGAATAAGAATTGCTGCTGATATAGCAATTGGCCAAGGACTTGGGTCCACTAAATGAAAATCATGTTCTTTACTTTTCATAGCATTTTAAAAAATACTTACTAAGAATACAAATTAGCTTAAAATTGTCAATGTTCCTTAGGAAATTGATTGAATCTTGAAAAATTATATGCACCGTTCAAAAAATCTAACACAAATTGTGCAGTTATTCTAAACAACTCAAGCATTTTGCTCTTTTCATTTTCTCTTGCTCTGCTGCAATATCCATCAATAATATTTTCCAAAATAATACATCCAGACTTTACTGAATCACTGTAACAAAAATAAAACCAATCCCTATATTTATTATTTCTTTTGAATCTATTTTTCATGCTATCAACGACAGTCTTGTATATAAACATGCAAGAATACAAAACCGTCATAGCCTCATAGGTATTACTATACGAGATGGATAAAAGAAAATTAGTGAAATTAAAACACTCAAGAGATTTCTTTCCACGACTTATACTGTACATAGTAAAGTAGTAGTCATATAGCACTCTATTAACAGTCACTACTCTTTGGGCTACTTCAGTAAGCGAGGTAATACTACTATAATCTTCCATTCTGGATGCAGTAATTAAGGTGGTACGAATATAATCACCTAAGAACAACGTCTTTTGTTGAGCATAGAATTTGAAATTCTCTACATTTAGGGTGTTATTCGCCAACTTAACATTAAAAGGATGCTCAATTATATCCTTTAAAAGATTTGACCCGTAACAGCTCCTAATTATGCCACTGAACACTGTAGTTACCGATAAAGATCAAGTTAACATAAATAATCCGCTGCTAATATTCTTTGCTAGATATATTAGAGTAATACATCTCATCCCAGAATATTACCTCAAGTTCAAATCCGTTACGAAAAAACTCGAGCATCTTTTTCTTCTCCTTATTACTAGATTCTCTATACAGCTTATTCACAATCTCAGTTATAGCATCAGCTGTGTTATCCACTATATTAGTATCATAGAGATTAATCCATTTTTTATACTTATTGCTTGAAGGAATGCTATCTTTTACCGTATGTTGAAAGGTGATCTGACACATACCAAAACATGGATAAGAAGCTGCTAAGCCTTCAGCTACTGAATTATGGTATGCAGCACGCATGAAGAAATCAATAAAGGCAGAACTAGATTTCGATCTTTTGTGATTATCGGATGAGTTACATTCTGTAAACTGCTCCTCACATAGACTTCGCATACTGAATATTTTACGAGCTATAAAGGTTAATTTATCCATTGTTTCAATATCATTAGCTCTAGCTGCAATAATTAAAAAAGCACGAGTGCAATCCACTAAGTATAAAAAAGTCTGTTGAACATAGAACTTGAACTTCTTATAACTTAATTTGCCATTCATCAATTCAACATAAAAAGGATGTTCTGCTATTCTATCAATAAGATCAGATGATTCTTTTATAGCTATGCTACAGAATTCTTCTTCTATTCCGTTATACACTTTATGAGCCTCACAATAAAAACTGAATATAATAACTATCACTAATATAGTATAATGATTATGAAAAAGGAATTATACTTCAACAATAAGCTAGTATATAAATATGAGGCTGTAAATCAAAAATTTTAGCAATCTAAAGAAATTTTACTATTACCTTCCATATTGAGTTCTCTACAAAACTCAGCAGATAAGTCCATATTCTCCCAAGAAAATCCACCGTCATTTTCTGACTCTTTACCAAAATGTCCATAACAGGCTGTACGTTTATATATAGGGCGATTAAGCGATAAATGCTTGATTATGCCTTTTGTTGATAAATCTATGCTACCTTCAATAAAATTTTTAATCCTCTTTTCATCTACTGTATTTGTACCAAATGTATCGATGTAGAATGAAGTAGGTTTTGAGATACCAATTGCATAAGAGAGCTGTACAAGGCAACGTTTGGCCAAGCCGGCAAAAACAATGTTTTTAGCAAGGTATCTTGCCATATAAGCTGCAGATCTATCTACTTTGGTTGCATCTTTTCCGGAAAATGCCCCTCCACCGTGTGGAATATAACCTCCATAGGTATCAACCATAATTTTTCGTCCGGTTAATCCACAATCACTAACCGGTCCACCAATAACAAATCTACCAGTTGGATTGACTAAGAGATTTTTCTCAGGACATATCCACCCTTTAGGTAAAGATGAAACTATGTAAGGATAAATTATTTCTTTTACTTTTGATTGATCCAAATTCTCAGGGTGCTGTATTGAGACAATAATACTTTCAGCACGTACCGGGAGGTTATTCTCATATGCCAAAGTGATTTGTGATTTTGCATCCGGACCAAGCTTTGCTTCTTTAACTGCGCTCATGATATTTTTCAGAATCGAGTGTGCATAAAAAATGGGTGCTGGCATAAGGTTTTCTGTCTCTGTTGTTGCATAGCCATACATTATGCCCTGATCCCCAGCACCTTGATCCAACCCTATTGCAATGTCATTTGATTGCTCATGCAGCAGTATATTTACCTTCACTTTTCTCCAGTGGAAACCATCATGCTCATAACCAATATCTTTTATTGTATTCCGTACAATACTTTCAATCCTGCTATTTTTGATGTTAGGTCCGAATACTTCCCCAGCTATAGTAACGTTATCTTTGGTGACTAAAGTCTCTATTGCAGCTCGCGCAAAAGGATCAGTGAAAAGGTATTCATCAAGTATTGCATCTGAAATTTGATCTGCTACTTTATCTGGATGACCAGCCGCCACTGACTCACTGGTTACTAAATTTTTATATAAACTCATGCTTTAGGTTTCTGCTTATACAATACCAAAACCGCTATAAAAAACACAGTTAGTAATTACTAAATGGTGGGCCTGGGAAGAGTTGAACCTCCGACCTCACGCTTATCAGGCGTGCGCTCTAACCACCTGAGCTACAGACCCCTGATTTATTCAAGCTGAAGCTTTCATATTATCTGTGGGCAAGATATCAATAAAAGTCTTTTTATTTGCTGACCTTCTAAAGCTGACCCAGCCTTCTACTTTGGCAAAAATCGTATGATCTTTACCTATACCAACATTCTTCCCAGGATGGAATTTTGTGCCTCTTTGGCGCACAATTATGTTACCAGGAATAACCTTCCCATTCTTCTTTATTCCTAACCTACGACCTGCTGAATCTCTACCATTACAGGAACTACCACCTGATTTTTTAGTTGCCATATCTTACCTCTTACTTTTGAAGATTAATTTCATTGATACGAAGAACAGTTATATACTGCCTATGACCAGTCTTTCTACGGTAATTTTTTCTTCTTTTTTTCTTAAAGATTATAATTTTTTCTCCTCTACACTGCTCCAATACTTCAGCTTTAACAGTGGCATTAGATGAATAAGATAAGCCATTATTTGAAATACAAATCACCTTATTGATTTCTACCTCTTTTTTTTCTTCAACTTCTAACTTCTCTACTTTTATTATACTGCCTTCTTTTACTAAATATTGCTTTCCACCAGTCTCAATTACTGCAAACATATAAATATAAATTATTGTTATTAACTTTAATCGTAAACGATGTCATATATGCTGTCAATATAAATAAAAAACATGACTTGACGTTCCTTTTGAGCTACTTAAATACTTTTAAGTAAACTCGAGAATAGGGTTTGCATTATGATCTAAAAGTAATTCTACAAGCTCTTGCAACAGTTCTGTCATTAGGAAGATCTGCTATAATTACAGCGAATTACTTTATTCTCTTAATCACCTGCTTTTCTCTTGCTATTGCAAGGCTTTTTTCTGGTACATCCTCAACTATAACACTACCTGCCGCAATTACAGAGTCATCATGAACATTAAGCGGTGCAACGAGTGAGCTATTGGCACCAACAAAGCAATTGCTCCCTATATTCGTCTCATGTTTATTTTTCCCATCATAATTACAGACAATAGTGCCTGCTCCTATATTACTCCTCTGCCCTACTTTAGCATTTCCTATATAACTTAAGTGTTTTATTCTAGTGTTTTTACCAACTTCGCTTGTTTTCACTTCCACAAAATTTCCTATTTTTGCCTTATTACCAATTGTTGTGTTTCCGCGTATTCTGGTAAATGGACCGACCTCAACATTACTTTTAATTAAGCAGTTTTCTAAATGCGAAAATGGCAGTATTTTTGCACCAGACTCTATTTTCACTCCAGTACCGAAAAAACCATATGGGTAAATAACTGAATCTCTGGCAATTTGCGTATCAAGAGAAAAGAAAACAGTCTCTGGAGCAACAAGCGTTACTCCAGAGTTGGTAAAAAATTTTCTTTTGTTTTCTTGAAAGTAAAATTCAGCTTTTATAAGGTCATTTCTGTTATTTATTCCCATTGCCTCTTCTCCACCGGTAATAACGTGACCGACATTTAAATTACTCTTCACTGCAATGGAAACTATATCGGTCAAGTAATATTCATGAGCTGAGCTATTGCACTCTATTCTCTCCACCAATTCACGTAAATTCTTTGCACATGCAACCATTATTCCAGCATTTGCAAGAAACTCTTCGTGATTATTTTTATCACTCTTTGCTTCTACGATTTCTCTTAAGGAACCATTCTCAATAATTAACCTACCGTATTCTTTATTACTTGTCCTAAAACCTAGGCAAACTAGAGCCTTGCCTTCTAAGCAACTAACCATTTTAGTTATTGTGCTGCTTTTTATGAGTGGGGTATCTCCATACTGCACAATAATTATGCTCGAATCTGGCAATTCTTTCAGGTTTCTCATCGCAGTTTTGACTGCATCTCCCGTGCCAAGTGTTAATTCTTGTGTAATTAACTGTATATCCTTAAAGCACTTTAGTCTTTCAATTAAAGGCAGATCAACTACAACAGCAATATTTTCAGGATTTAACTGTTTTGCATTGTAAATGACATGCTGGAGCATGGAAAAACCGCCTATTTTGTGTAGGACCTTAGGCAAATCTGAATTCATCCGCCTGCCATGCCCTGCAGCAAGTATAATGAACGTATGAGTTTTACTTATCACTTATCTTAAAGATGAAAAATGAAAACCGTAATGATCAAGCCAGCTGATTTTGTTGTCATAGAAGCTCCTTAAGTCGCCAATTTGATATTTTAGCATTGCAAGCCTTTCTATACCAATACCAAACGCAAAACCGTTGTATTTAGTATGGTCTATTCCAACATTTTGAAAAACATTGGGATGCGTCATACCGCATCCCAGTATTTCTATCCATTTACTACCTTTATAACTTATGTCCACTTCTGCAGAAGGCTCGGTAAAAGGGAAAAAACTATTACGAAAACGTATCTTCAGCCCTTTATCTCCAAAAAACTTATTAAGGAAGTGATGAATAGTAAATTTTAACTGGCCCATATTGACATTCTCATTGACATATAACCCCTCTATTTGATGGAACATAGGGGTGTGAGTTGCATCAAAGTCGTTTCTGTATACTCTACCAGGAGATACGATTTTAATCGGAAAAGTTTTCGCTTTTTCCATAGTTCTGATCTCCACAGATGAGGTATGAGTGCGCAGCACCATTCTTTTGTTGTTTATTTTGTTCTTTAAGTAGAAGGTATCTTGCTCCTCCCGCGCAGGGTGGTGACTTGGAGTATTCAGTGCATCAAATACATGAAACTCATCTTCAATGTCAGGGCCATCAACTGCTTTAAAACCCATATGTGCAAAAATAAGCTTTACTTCATTTATAACCTTACTGAGTGGATGGACCTTGCCCATTTTTTCTGGTCTAACGGGCAACGTGATATCAACCGCCTCATTCTGCAATTTAAAGTTAACTTCTTTGGCTTTTAGTGCATTTTCCTTATTCATTATAAGCTGATCTAGCTTATTACGTAAAACGTTGATAACTTCGCCTAAATTGCGCTTTTTTCCTGCGTCTTCTATCTCTTTTAAGTTGTCAAAATAAGCTTTAATTACACCCTTTTTTCCCAAATATGATAGCCTGACTTTTTCTAAATCTTGTAAAGAAGAAGCATTCTCAATTTCAGAGACCGCTTTATCTTCAAGTGAAGGTATTTCATTCAGTAGCTCTTTATTCATCTTAGAAACGCTGGCTTAAACTTTAATTATAGTAAAATCTTGAATAGCATCAACAATCTAAAAACTGTCCCATTTTAATTATTAATTTATTGACCAATTAGTTTTTTTTATTTACCTTTACGTTGATGAATTTGCTGTATCAACCATGCACAACAGTGACACTGAAACTTATAATAAATACAAAATAGAGGATTTACCTAAGTTCTTTAAGGAAAGATCTAAAAACATAAGTAAAGCATTTTCTAGCAAAATAATTAAGATCAGTACCATTCGCTCGAGAAGTATTGAAAGTAATATACAAGAATTTTCATTTGAGCTAACAGCAACAGGTAAAGACACCTTTAATACAAGACCATTTCAAATAAAATCTTTAATTGATTTTTTTAAAATCTGCCTTTCTCGGGAAAAAAATTTTACAGTCAACATAAAAGTACCAAAAGAAAGCAGTGAATTATATAATAACTACTGTAAAACTAATAGTGATAAAACTGTAGAAGAATTCGTAAATAATGCTCCGCCTCAAATCCTTCTGCAAGGAATAACAATCATACTACAAACAAATGTTAAAGACATTAACTTAGATAATTTGCACCAAATAGGGTCATTTTTAAATGAAAAGCTAAAACATGCAGAAAAAACTGAAAATGAGGAACAGAGTCAAGTTACACTACAAGTAAAAGAAGCAGAACGGAATGTAGGTCAAACTACTTCGCACACAGAGTATTTTAAGGCTAACAGAAAAAAGAAGTCAAAAAAGCAAACCAAAGAACTATCAGAGAAAGAAAAACAATTAGCCATAAAACAAGCACAAAATGATGCTAGAGTAGCTATGTTAGATAACCAGATTGAGCGCAGGGGAAAAAAACTCAATGAAATATTTATTGAAGTGATGAATGGATACAAAAATCAAGATCCAGAAACATTTCGCAATGTTTTTAACTCAATATTCAATATTGTTTATTTTCAAGATAAACAATTACATGAAATATTAGAGTCAGGTGAGATATCAGAAGTATTAGAAATACTAGAAATACCACAATTAGCTGGCAAGTCTTCTTTTCCAAAAGAGTATTTACATAAGCAAGTATATAAAAAGAAAGAGCAATTGCTCAAATTAGTTTCAGGTGTTTATATACAGCAACCTCCTATGCAACATAAAAATACTCCTCATAAATCTACAAACCCTTTACCAATTAAAGATCCTTCACCAGCAACAAATGAAGCTAAAACTCTACCACTTACTAACATTACACTCAAATCACCATTAAAAACTGTATTTTCCTCAAAAAAGGCTTATTTTTGTCTATTTATAATAGTAGCATCTGCATCAACACTTTGCTTATGGCATTTTCGATTAGGAAAAGTGTCAATGTTAAAAGTATTAGTGCCACCAGAAAAAAGAGAAAATATTGGGTTAGCATTGAACATAGGGTTACCAACATTGATTACATTATGTGTTTTGAGTCTAGCTTACTTTATATATTCTGAATATTCTATAGAATCTGTTAAGCAAGTAAGTAAAAACGATCCCCTTTCTCGCGCCTATAGCTAGTGCAGGCTCAGTTTTCCTACGTCATATCGCCGCGGATAGATCCCGCTAACAAGCAGCGGGATGACAGCAGTCCTACGTCATACCGTTACGGTATCTCACATAGATCCCACTAATAAGCGGCGGAATGACGAATTTGTCGTTTTTTAAATCGTCGGTAAACCAGAATTACTTTAGCTATAACAAAATAGAAGTAAGTTGTTGTAAAAAATTTTTCATGGTAAAATTATTTATTTTCACCATATGTTTAAAGGAATTATCACGGATATCGGGACTATAGCTGATACTATCACTCACTCCAACTCTGATCAAATTTTCCATATCAAAACACAAAATTTACCCTCTATAAACAAAGGAAATTCAATAGCTTGCTCTGGTGTGTGTTTAACTGTTGTTGATATAATGAGCGACATATTTACAGTCCAAACGTCTCAAGAAACTATGAAGGTTTCTAACTTAAATACGTGGAAAATAGGCAAAAAAATAAATCTCGAACAAGCAATGAGATTAAGCGATAAGATCGATGGCCACCTAGTTCAGGGTCATGTTGATGGGATAGTAAAAATTTTAACAATCGAACGAAATTTAGATTCTCATGAAATCAAACTATCGTGCCCACAAGAATTAATTAAATTTGTTGCAAAAAAAGGCTCCGTTACACTAAATGGGGTTTCCCTCACAGTGAATTCAGTTATTAATCAGGAATTTATAGTAAATATAATTCCCTATACATGGGAAAATACAACTTTTCAGTACAACAAAATAAATGATTATCTGAATTTAGAAATTGACATGATCGCTAGGTATTTAGATCAATTGATGCAGCATAAATACAATTAATTTTACAACCTTATTATTTACAACTATTATATCTTGAAAACCATATAGATATAAAATATGCTTTTCGATAGCCTAATTATCTTCATTGTTGTTCTATGCGTAATAATCTCGGTAACTAGAGGTTTTATAAAAGAGCTATGCGCACTAATGTTTCTATTTTTATCAATTTTTCTGACAGCTAATCACTATGATTTTTTCACTCCGAATTATAGTAAATATTTTGATTCTAAAGTTATACTAAACATACTTTCTACAATCTCTGTATTTATTATACTTAATCTTATATTCATGATAATAAACAACTGGCTAATGTACATATTATCACCCATAAGGTTGGGGTTTATCGATAGAGTTACTGGAATCTTTCTCGGAGTGCTTAAAGGAATATTGCTCTCTTATGTATTATTTTTTGCTGTGCACTTATATTGCTATACAGTATATGACAAAAAAGAATATGGCAAAAAAGAGGAACATTCTGAAATAAAAGCAGAAGACATATTGCCTAATTGGATAATAAATTCACACTCTTATCGGGCTTTATTTGTGACAGCAGAAGAAGTAATTGACATGTATGTGCCAGAGTTGTTGATACTAAAAATAAAAGAGATCGGTGGAGAAATGGTTGATCAAGAAAAACCCAAAAACAATAAAAAAGAAGAGTAAATATTTATTTATAAACATGTTCATTGGGAGTATTCAAAAAGCCATATGTGTCAGGTTAAGAGCACCCCTCTCTTATAATTCACGTGTTTAAGAATGACTTCTGCTAAACCTTTACTAATTCCATGTACGTTTTGAATTTCAGCCAGAGAAGCTTTGCTTATATTTTTCACTGAACCAAAATAAGACATCAACGCCTTTTTCCTTTTGTTGCCAATGCCGGGTATTTTGCTTAATTGTGAAACTATAAACTGTTTATCGCGTTTTTTTCTATGTGAAGTTATCACAAAGCGGTGAGCTTCATTACGCAGCAATTGTAAGTAAAGCATGACTTTGCTGTCATTTGCCAGACTGAATTCTTCCCTGCCCAGCATATAAAATGTTTCATTTCCTGCGTTACGATCAGGACCTTTTGCCATACAAGTAAAAGGAACGTTTATATTCAATACTTCCAGTACATTCTGTACTATGGAAACATGCCCAGGCCCACCATCAATCAATAGAAAATCAGGAATTATGTCCTTTATCTTGCCGGAGAAACGTCTGGTCAGCACTTCTTTCATCATTTTATAGTCATCGCCTGAAATTTCTTCTTTTATAGTAAATTTCCTGTACTCACTTTTTAAAAAACCCTCCTGCCCTGCAACAACCATTACACCAATTTGCTGGCTTCCAGAAATATGGCTATTATCATAAACCTCGATACGCTTTGGAATACTTGGTAACAAGAAAACTTTGCTAAGCTCCTCAAGCTTTTCTAGGTTATTTCTATAATCGATAAGCTTCTGCTCTAAGCTATGCTGAGAGTTATCATAAACAAATTTCAATAAATCACGCTCTTTTTTATTCTTTGCATGCAGAACTTTTACTGGCTTTTGAGCAACCTTATATAGTGCTTGTTCTATAATTTCCTTATCCACAATAGAATCTGGAACGTAAATTTGTATTGGAGGTATGTTAGCTGAATTATAAAAGTTGACCAAAAAGGTGGATAAAATTTCATCATTTGAGTGATCACCACAGTTCTCGGCAAAGTAAGGAGTGCTGCCATAGTTGTCTTTATTTCTGAACGATAACACACTAATACATGCTAGATCCTCTTCACGTACAATACTGAAGAAATCTGCATCTTTTTCAAAAGAAAAATCCGTGTGCTGTATTTGAACTTGCTCAAGAAACTTTACCCGATCTCTATATATAGCAGCAAGCTCATAGTTTTCTTCACTGCTGCACTTTCTCATTGTGAAAAGTAACTGTTCTTTCACTTTCTTACTTTTTCCAAGCAATGTATTTCGTGCATGTTTTACTGATTGGCAGTAGTTGTCTTTTGTGATTTTATTTATGCATGGTGCTGAGCAGCGCTTAATTTGATATTCAATACATGGTCTTTTTGTTGAGGAAAAGTATTGATCTGAACATACTCTTAGGAGAAAAGCTTTTTGCAATGACAATATAGTTTGCTTAACAGCAGCAGCAGATGTAAAGGGACCATAATAATGAAACTCATTCTTCTTAAATTTGCCTCTATATTTTGCTATTCTTGGATAATCGTGCTTGGAAATCGTTATATAAGGATAAGATCTTCCATCCTTGAGCACAATATTATAAAGTGGTTTCAATGATTTTATTAACTGTGCTTCAAGAAGCAGTGCTTCGATTTCATTCTCAGTGATGAATATTTCAACCTTAACAACCTGTGAGAGCATAACTCTAATTCGTTCAGAAAGGTTTTCGAATTGAAGGTAGTCAGATAATCTCGATTTCAAGTTTTTTGCTTTACCAATGTATAAAACTTTATTCTTATCTCCAATCATCTTATACACACCACAAGACTGCGGAGATAATTTTATCTGTTCTTTATATTGCTTGAACATTTATCCATTACTTGACTTGTATGAGGTTAAAATCTGCTACTAAATGAAATGTGGAAACAATACTCGCAAGCAAAGATAATCTGTTTCTTCTTAGCTCATTAGAATCACAGTTAATCTTTACATTGTCCATAAATTGATTGATAAATGGAGCAAAACCAGCAAGCTCATCAAGTGCCGCATTAAAGTGGTTATTTTTTATTACTTGTTTAATGTTTTTACAAGCAGCTATAGCACAATTTGATAGCACAATTTCTTCATTTTCGATCAAAAACCCCTTACCGTAAGATGCACTATAAGTAGTGCCATCACTTCTCCTTACTTTGCTCATCATGTTACTGACTCTTTTGTAAGTGCTTAGAATCTGTTCACCTTCTGGCGTACTAAGATAACGATCCAATATAACAGTTTGCTTTTCTGCTGTCAGCAGATCATTAATATCGATTTTATGTAGTATTGAATCTATAATATCTTGCCTTATATCTCTATTTTTTAAAATAACCTTGAATCTTTCTAAGCAGAATCTAAATACTAGTTCTGAAATTTGTTTTCTATTTGGCTTATCAACTGACGTTGTATTTTTATTAAATAGAAGCCTTGAATATAAAGATACTGACTTGTCTATCATTAGTCTAATTGGAATATGCAAATTATTTTCAAGTATTGTCCTCATTATACCAATTGTCATTCTCCGCAAACCAAACTGATCATACGAACCAGAGATTTTCTCACCTGCTGCAATTAAACCAACTAAGCTATCCACTTTGTCTGCAATAGCCACAGTAATTGCAGTGGGGGATTTAGGGCATTCTTGCTCCAATCTGATTGGCTTATAGTGTTCAGTTATGGTTTCCACTATTTCTCTATCTTCTTGAAAATAAGAAGCATAATATCCACCCATTACTCCTTGTAATTCTGGAAACTCTCTTACTATCGATGTTGCCAAATCAGCTTTTGCCAAATATGCAGCACGTTCAACTTTTATCAGCGAAGCATGTGGAATAAATATAGCTATATACTTTGACAGAGCCGTAATACGCTTCACCTTTTCCCCCACGCTGCCCAGATAAGCATGGAATAATATCGAGTCTAATTTTTTGACATAATGATCTAGATTTTCCTTTTTATCTTGAGATATTAAAAATTGTGCATCAGCAAGACGTGCTTCTAATATTCTTTCGTGCCCTTTAACAACTTTATCATTGTTGACATTAACAACAGTAACAAAATACGAAATTCTTTGTCCATTGCTCAAAGCAAGGTATTTTTGCTGCGTATTAATTATACTAAGAATTACTTCCTTCGGTAATCCAAATGACTTTTCTTGATTCACTTCACCAAACAGTACGATTGGCCACTCTATAAGCCCTGTCAATTCATTTAGTAAATAATCATTTTTCTCAAGTTGTAAATTCTGCTCTTTTGTAAATTTATTAATCTGATCTAGTATAAATTGCTTTCTTTTGTCCAGCTGGAGAATTACGCTGTTTTTTTCTAGCAATTCAAAATAGTCTTTAGGTGCTTTAATAGTTAACGCCGCATCACTTGAGAGAAATCGATGGCCATATGTTGTGTTAGATGCTGTGATCCCTGCAAAAGACACAGGTATTATTTCGTCATTTAAAATGCATAAAATGTTTTTAATTGGCCTAACCCACCTTTCTTTTCCTTCGCCCCATCTCATGCTCTTCAACCAAGAAAAGTTTTTGAGCATTTCCTCCAGTTGATTTTTGAGGAATTCTCTGATGTTAAATGAGCAGCTTTCTCTTTTAATGAAGTAAAAATCCTCATTATTTACTTTTCGAACGAGCAAATCTTCTTCATTTTTCTGATATTTTCTTAAAAAACCTTCGATAGCAATTTTTGGTGCGTTAATGTTTGGTCCCTTAACTTCGTTATTGGAATCCTTTAGCTCCAAAGCATTTATATTGTCAACAAATAGGGTAATGCGACGTGCCGTTACAAAAACCTCCATTGATGTAAATTTTACATTATTTTTGTTAAAAACATTGGCAATACAGCTCTTAACTTGAGTTGCAGCTACATTCTGCATTCTCGGTGGTATTTCTTCTGAAAGGCACTCAAATAACAACTGCAACGACATACGCTATTTACTCATGTACAATTCGCAACATTTTTTTGTCAGCTCTCTAACTCTACCAATATGCGCTGTACGTTCATTGACACCAAGCACACCTCTTGCATCAAGCAGATTAAGTAGGTGACTAGTTTTAATACATTGATCATAAGCTGCCATTGGTAGCTCCTTTTCAATAAGGAACTTACATAATTTTTCCGTATCTTCAAATTGCTGCTGTACCACTTTAGTATCATAATAATCTAACGCTAGATAAGAAAATTCATATTCTCTTTGTTTAAAAATATCTCCGTAAGTTACACCGTTATCGTTCCAAGTTATATCGTAAACATTATCTACATCTTGTATGCACATTGCTAAACGTTCCAACCCATATGCCACCTCACCAGGAATCATCTTGCAGTCAATCCCTCCAACTTGCTGTATATAAGTAAGCTGTGTTACTTCCATTCCATTGCATGTAACTTCCCATCCAAGTCCTGATGCACCAACACTTGGGTTTTCCCAATCATCTTCAACAAACTTAATATCATATTTTTCTGTAGATATGCCAAGAGCTTTTAAGCTATCTAAATAGACGTCTTGTAAATTATTACCAGATGGCTTTATTATAACTTGATATTGGTGATGTTGATACAAGCGATTAGGATTATCACTATAGCGTCCATCTGCTGGCCTAATTACTGGTTGTAGATATGCAATTTTTGTCGGTTTTGTATCAATTGCAGACATAATTGTTCCAGGATGTAATGTACCAGCACCAACTTCAGATGTGTATGGGTGAAGTATAACGCACCCTTCACCAGCCCAAAAACCTTGCAACTCTTTTATTATACTTTGTAAATTCACACAAATTGCACACTTTTTATACTAAATATATAAATAAATAAGTACTATTCAATATTTATTTTTTTTGCAGCACTATGTAAATAATCACCTAAAACTGCTGAACTTTCCCTGACATACTGAATTATGCTTTTATTTAGGACAATTGCATCATGCATAGTTAAATCGCAGAATATAAATGCTGTTAAATACAGTAAAATCACCGCATAAAATGTGTGAAAAATCCCCTCAAATGTAATTGACATTGCATTATTATAGCTGAGTTGTATTGAACTTATTGGCCATGGTTTTATCACTTCTACGACATTAAAAAATACGTAAGGTATCATAAGAAAAAAGAAAAAGTGCATAAAATCATTAAACCAAAATGGGCATTGAAACATCTGCTTACATATACTCCCATAAAGTTTGCTTACAGTATAATAAATTGACATTATTGCTGGCATTGAAAGTGCTACAGTCAATACTTGCCCTGACGCTATTTGTATTACTATGTCTTCACCACTATTTGCTGAAGGGTCCTGAGCATGAAAAATAAATATTCCAATTAACTGCATTACTAACATAACTATTGCCAATTTTGTAAAAACAGCAGCTACAACTATTCCTGAATTTGGCATTTTATATAGTAAATATTCGCCTCCATATGTAAAAATCAATATAACATCGACAATAAATAATATTAAAAAAGAAGACCAATAGCTCTGCCAACCTGGTAAATACCCTATTCCCAAAAAAGAGCTTACTGTTTTGGCAGGAAAAACCTTACCTAGCATCTTTCCTAAAAATTCAAAAAAAATCCCCATGCCCTAAGTAACACTTGGTTTATATTATTTATAATACTGTATTGTAACGGACTTATCAATAACTTAAAACATGTATTGGAAAATTTTAGGTAATATGCAGCAACAGTAGAAGAACATGCGCCAAAAATTTAGTAATTTTATAGGGCTTATGCACTTAAATTTTTTGCAATATCAAGTGCAGCGTAAGTGAATATTGCACTTGCACCCGCACGTTTGAAACCAATCAAAGATTCATAAATCACCTTGTCATAATCTAGCCAGCCATTATTTGCAGCAGCTTTTATCATTGCATACTCACCGCTTACTTGGTAAGCAAAAATCGGAAAATTAAACTTATCACTTGCTGTTTTGATAATATCCAAATATGGCATACCTGGTTTAATCATAATAAAATCTGCACCTTCATTTATATCCATTTCAATTTCGCACATTGCTTCGTGCGCATTTTTATAATCCATTTGATAACCACTTTTGTCTATAGAATGTGATAGCCCACATGAACCAACGACTTGCCTGAATGGAGCATAGAAGCTAGAGCAATATTTCACCGCATAAGATAATATTAATACGTCTTGAAAGTTATTATCATCTAATGATTTTCTGATTCTTCCTATTCTACCATCCATCATATCAGAAGGAGCAACTATATCACATCCTGCCTTCGCTAAAGCAAGTGCTTGCTTACACAGTACTGATATAGTTTCATCGTTTTCTACATCCATCTGATTATCTTTTAAAATGCCGTCATGGCCATGAATAGTGTATGGATCCAGTGCAACGTCTGCAATAATACCAATTTCAGGTACCTTCGATTTTACAGCACAAATTGCTCTGCAGATTAAATTGTTAGGGTTATATGATTCCTCAGCATTTTTAGATTTTAATTTGTTATCAACTACAGGAAAAATTGCAACAGCATTAATTCCTAAATCTTTAGCTTCCTTAACTATAGACACTAATCCATCTATTGAATAACACTTTACGCCTGGTAAGCCAGAAATTGGTTCAGTTGTTTCTTCTTTGTTGTGAACAAACAGAGGAAGAACCAGATCATTTACTGATAAACTATTTTCACTTGTTAAATTGCGAACCCATTTGCTCGAGCGCCTGCGTCTTAATCTTGTATTTGGAAAATTAAACATTGGATCCAGGTAAATTCCCAGTAAAGAGCAACACTCCTGAAATGAGTACCACCCAAAGCACCGATATTGGCAGAAACACTTTCCAACCAAG
Organism: Wolbachia endosymbiont of Aedes albopictus; assembly: GCF_024804185.1. Lineage (NCBI taxonomy): Bacteria > Pseudomonadati > Pseudomonadota > Alphaproteobacteria > Rickettsiales > Anaplasmataceae > Wolbachia > Wolbachia endosymbiont of Aedes albopictus. The sequence goes on along the minus strand of NZ_CP101657.1, from coordinate 325,340 downwards.
GCGCATTAGTTGATCATATCGATAACGAGGTATTGTTGCTCTAATCCAAATAAATACGAATAAAAGTATAACTATCTTCAAAACGAACCAAATCAAACCTGGAATTTTGTAAAGTAAACTGAACTCCAGCAGCGGATACCATCCTCCTAGAAAGAATATCGTCATCATAGCACTTGCTAGAATCATATTTGCATATTCTCCAAGAAAAAAGAGGGCAAAAGGCATGGATGAATATTCAACGTTATATCCAGAGACAAGCTCTGCTTCAGCTTCTGGTAAATCAAATGGGTGACGATTAGTTTCTGCAAGCAAAGAAATAAAAAATATTATTCCTATAGGCATTAGTAGCAAATCAACCCAAAATGGCATATTGTGTTTCCCTACCACCATCTCTCCAAGGTTCAACGTACCAGTTGTAACAACAACTGTAGCAACTATTAAGCCTATTGAAACTTCATATGAAATCATCTGAGCAGCCGACCTTATAGCGCCAAGAAATGCATAATTAGAATTGCTTGACCAGCCTGCAATAATTACGCCGTATACTCCCAGCGACGATATAGCTAGCACATAAAGCACTCCAACATTAATATTTGCTATAACCTTAGGAATCACTACTTGCTGACCATTTTCTACAATTACTTCAGCACCAAACGGTATAACTGCCCAGGCAATTAATGCTAAGATAAAGGTAAGCATTGGAGCCATAATGAACAGTATGGTGCTCGCTCTAAATGGTATTATCGGCTCTTTAATCAGTAGCTTAATAGCATCTGCAAATGGTTGCAATAGTCCAAAAGGGCCAACTACACTTGGGCCGTGCCTCAGTTGAATTGCACCAATAACCTTACGCTCAAAGTATACCAAGTACGCAACTGAAAGTAGTAGCGGTACTAAAATAAATAAAATATTAACTAGCGTGTTCATAAAAAGCTTTAGTACAATCTGCCATTATTTTTGAAGCGCGACTTATTGAATCCGTCATATAAAAATTACACTCCTTTAAAGTGAAAGGTGTATTACTTAAGCTTATCCCATCATTGCTAATTGGCAGCCATGTGTTTTTTACCACTTGATCGGCATTTCTAAACTGTGGACCGATGGTATCTAATTTTTTTCTCACATCAAATAAACTATCATACGGTAAAGAAAGGTCTAAATATTGTGAAAGATTTTTAATAATCAACCAATCCTCCTTTGCTTCACCTGGAGGAAATACAGCTAAATTTGTTCTTTGCACTCGACCTTCAGTATTTACATAAGTTGCATGTTTTTCTGTATATGCAGCACCAGGCAAGATAACATCTGCCACATGTGCACCCTTATCACCGTGATGACCTTGATAAATTACAAATGTATTTTCTAATTTTGATGTATCAATTTCATCTGCACCAAGAAGATAAACCACTTCTATTTCACCACTTTCTGCATGTTCCAATATTTGATTAATATCCCTTTCGCCTTTTTTAGGAACAAACCCAATATCTAGCCCACCAACTCTTGCTGCAGCTTTATGCAGCACATTAAAGCCATTCCAGTCATCTCTGACCATGTTAAATTTTTCTGCAATTTTGCCAGCTAGAATTAGAATTGATTCAGAATCATCTCTTATTAATGCATCTTGACCAATGATCAGCATAGGGTTTTGGGCGGCTACCAGCAGCTCACAGAACTTATGATTTCCATTTACTATTTTACTCAAAACATCAGGATTATCGCCCAATTTCTCAACATGATACAAATATTCAATGTTAGGACCAACACTTGCAATAGGAAAGTTGCCCTGTAAATATCTCTTTCTCAATCTTACATTAATGATCGGTGCTTCTATCCTTGGATTTGTATTTATAAGCAGACACAAATCTGCATTCTCTATACCCTGGGTAGTGGTATTGAACACATAAGATCCACGATTACTTGGTATAAGCTTTGCACCATCTTGCCTGCAGTCTATATTCCCCGAGCCGAGCTTCTGCATCACTTCTTTGAGTAGAAGCATAGACTCACAATCTGCTAAATCACCTGCAATTGCAGCTATTTTATTTGATTTTGTATTCTTTAATTTCTTTGCAGCAATAGTTAATGCTTCATTCCAATCAACTGGGGCTAATTTACCATCTTTTTTTACATAAGGTTGATCAAGACGCTGAACTTTTAGTCCATCATAGGCAAAGCGGGTTTTATCTGATATCCATTCTTCATTTACCTCTTCGCTCAGTCTTGGTAATATTCGCATAACTTCCAGGCCACGATAATCAACTCTAATGCTACTTCCCACAGCATCTAGCACATCTATAGTCTCACAATGTGATAGCTCCCATGGACGGGCTGTAAAGGAATAAGGCTTTGAAGTTAAAGCCCCTACCGGGCAGAGATCTATGATATTTCCAGATAATTCAGAACTAATATGCCTTTTTATGTAAGTGCTAATCTCTACATTTTCTCCCCTTCCGATTCCTCCAAGTTCATTTGTACCTGCAACATCAGACAAAAATCTAACACACCGAGTGCAATGAATGCATCGATTCATTGCAGTCTCAATCAGTGGTCCGAAGTGTTTTTTTGGCACAGCTCTCTTATGCTCATCAAGTCTGCTGGTTCCTTTCCCATAAGCCATCGTGATATCTTGCAAATCGCATTCACCACCTTGATCGCAAATTGGGCAATCAAGCGGGTGGTTAATTAGCAAAAACTCAAGCACACCTTCACGTGCTTTTTTAACCTTAGGGGTATCAGTGTGAATAACCATCCCTTCTGCAACTTGCATTGCACAAGAGGCTACTGGTTTTGGAGTCCCACCCTCAACTTCAACCAAACACATTCTGCAGTTACCAGCAATTGCTAAACGCTCATGATAACAAAAACGTGGAATTTCAACGCCCACAACTTCACAAGCTTGAATTATAGTGAGCCCATGCTCTACTTCACATTCCTTAGAATTAATAGTAACTTTAACCACAACTATTATACAGCTTCCCACTTTATAGGATTGCCGCTTATCTCATCTTCAACCAGATTGCCGTTGTCATATTGAGCAGACATATAATTCATGCGCGAGTCACGATCTATATATCTAACAGGTTTTACCGGTTTATCTTTATACATTTTTTGCTCGGCCTTCTTACGCTGAGTAGGGTTATTTTTACTAGCTGTTTTTGCTTTCCCACCTGCTGCCATATAAACTCCTAAAAACTTCTCATTCTATTTTAACACTTAAGTATATAGCGTCAATATTTAATAACTTTAAAATTTCAATAGATCTCTTATTATAATCATTGTTTAAATAAAAAGTTACTCCTTGATATCATTCCAGTGCTTGACCAGAAAAAAAGAAATATGTATCAGCTACTTTCATTTGCTGCGCCTCGAAAATAAACGTTCATGTAGCCAAGCCATAAATCTAGTATAAAGACCTTTAATCATTGGCTTCGTAGTACTTCTCAACCAACTTATTAAGTAACCTTACACCAAAACCTACTGCTCCTCTTGGACAAATGTCAGTACCTTTTTCGTGCCAAGCAGTGCCTGCTATATCTAAATGTGCCCAGCAAGTTTCATTCACAAAACGCTGTAAAAACTGTGCAGCCATTATGCTATCTCCACCAGAACCTGCAGGAGCGATGTTTTGAACATCAGCAATCGGTGAATCAATGATTTTGTCATAAGTTTCATTCATAGGAAAACGCCATAACTTCTCATTTACTTCATTTCCGGCATCAATCAGACGATCTGCTAATTCATTATTGTTGGAAAAAAGACCAGCATATTCGTTATTTCCAAGTGCAACCACTATAGCACCAGTTAAAGTTGCAAGATCAATCATAAATTTTGGTGAGAATCTGTCTTGCGTATACCATAAAGCATCTGCAAGTATGAGCCTTCCTTCTGCATCGGTGTTCAACACTTCTATCGTCTGTCCAGACATTGAAGTTACTACATCACTCGGCCTTTGAGCATTACCACCCACTGCATTCTCTGCAAGTGCGACCACGCCAATTGCATTTACTTTTGCTTTTCGTCCTGCTAAAGCATGCATCACCCCAACTACAGCAGCAGAGCCTGCCATGTCATATTTCATCGACTCCATACCACGTGAAGGTTTGAGTGATACTCCACCAGTGTCAAACGTTATACCTTTACCAACAAAAGCTATTGGCTTTTGTTCTTTAGAAGCCCCATTCCATTTTATCACTACTAATTTTGGTTCTTTACTACTTCCTTGTGCGACTCCAAGCAAGGCTCCCATTTTTTTCTCTTCCATCTGCTTTTTATCAAGCACTTCGATTTCAAGGCTAAGCTTAGTAAGTTCTTTTTTTATATGATCAGCATAGGATTCTGGATATAGAATGTTAGGAGGCTCTGTTATAAAAGAGCGCGCAAGGAATATACTCTCACCTTCTTGCCTTAAGTGCTCAAATGATCTTTCAGCATTACTTAATTGCTCATCTTTTACTAATACGGTAATTTCCTCTACCTCTGTAATTTTCTCATCCTTTTTAGTTTTATACTTATCAAACTTAAAACTACGCAGAAACGCACCATATGCAACATTTGCTGCACTACCTTCGATTAAAATCGCTGCTTTCTTAATTTTTAATCTGCTTAGCTCACAATATATTTTACCACCAATATTTAATTCTTTATTTTCATTCCATTCATCCTTCTTACCAAGTCCAACAACTACAACGTTTTTTCCTTCTGGTAAAATGGTAGAAGAAAATTCACCAAAGCTTCCATTAAAATCGCTAAATTGCTTTATATTATCTATGATCTGTTTTCTTTGCAAAACTCCGCCATCATTTACGGTTTCGTTGTCCTCAAATAAACCCATTACTATTGTTTTAAAGTCGGGCGAAATTTTAGAAATTGTTATTTTCATTGCTGGCATCTCCGTTGCAAATAATTGTAAACTGTACATAAAACATAGCAAAAACATCAGTAAGATATTTTTCATATACATCCTAAGTACAATAACACTTAAGTTTACTATGGACTCCCTTACATGCAAGGGTTTTCATCTTTTATTAGAGAACTTATTATATCCGCCCAAGGTAATGTTAAACGTATAGGTTTTTATGACCTGATCACTGTAAGTAAATGGTGTTATGAGAAGGCTTGCAAGCCCGTTACTAACAAAATCTTCAAGAACAGGATCAGCACAATTATCGCAATTATGGTCAGCAAAAAACATTTGCGTTGTGAATTCTGAAAAATCTGGATGTTGAACTAGAAAGTTAATATGTGGAGCTCTATCACCAATTTTACCAGGTGCTATCGTAATAAAATTATAATAGCCAAGATTATTCACTACAAACCTTCCTGATCCAGCAAAATTCGGATCATCCTCTATATTCTTATCGTAATGGTTCACGCCGCGTGAATTCGCGTGCCATATAGAAACTACAGCATTTTGTATTGGTAAAAAGTTTATATCAGCAATTCTACCCACTATGTGTATTAATTCTCCTGTTGCACTATTTGGAGAACCAGGTTTCCTTCTTAAATTGTTTGAAGAGCTAAAATTTTTTGGTCTTGCATCAAGGTCATATATTTCTGGAGTTTCAATGCAGTTGAGCAAAACAGGATCAGCTGCAAATAGCGGCAAACTGAATACCATTTGTACTAAAAACGCTAATAAGATATTTTTCACATTCATTTCATTTATAATAGACTTCTTGCATAACCATATAACAAACTTTTATTGGGAATAGAAACAAAAAACTTGCTTGACAAGTTTCGCCAGCCCCCTTATCATGATATTGAAGGTATTCAGTTATCCTCATCTGTGCAGATTAAACAGCAAGAAAACAACGTAGTTGGCGTCTTATTTTTAATTTTTTGCACTATGTGCACCTTATGTCTTCACAACATTTCTGGGTTTTTACCTACATAAGCTGAAACGCGCTTATAAGTCGTTTAAGACAGTATAGTACGCCAATTTGCAGGATTAGAGAGTGACAACTAGCTAACGCGGGGTTTCTTTTGCCTTTTTTTCTGCTTAGTAAATTTCTTAAATATTTAAACTAAGGTGAGTTGCGTTTAAAAGCAGCTAAATTGCAGTGTTTAAGATTTAAAAAACGCCAAATACTGAAAATAGACAATGACCAGGGCTTCTTTTGCCTTTTTTTTCGTTTGGTAAATTTCTTAATGTTTGTGGCTAAACGACAACCGTCATCCCGCTACTTGTTAGCGGCTAAGAGATACTGTGAATAAATCACGGTATGACGGTCTGCGGCGGAATGACGGTTAAGCAATTCGTCATCCCGCTGCTTGTTAGCGGGATCTATGTTAAGAGATACCGCGAATGAATCGCGGTATGACGGTTCGTGACGGTATAAGGGTTTGCGGCGGAATGACGGTTAAGCAATTCATCATCCCGCAGCGGGATCTCTTGTTAGCGCCGCGGCGGTATAATGGTTCGCGGCGGAACGACGGTTCGTGGCGGCATGACGGTTAAGCAATTCGTCATCCCGCAGCGGGATCTATGTTAAGAGATACCGCGAATGAATCGCGGTATGACGTAGGGCTACAGGTGTCATGCCAGTGCTCCTTTTTTTGTCATCCCAGTGCGTGACACTGGGATCTAATTTTTTATGCAAAATTACTATATTTGCAAATAGATACAATTTGAAATAATTTATACTATGAAGTTACGAAATGAGATCCCAGTGTCAGCTATTCGGATGACAAAGTGTGCTTCTGTCATCCTATGATAGCTCTAAAAAACCTGGATCCCAGTGTCTGGGCACTGGGATGACAAAAAAAAAGGAGGCTACTTAGATGACAAGAAAGGGGCTACTGGGATGACAGGAGAAGGAGGCTACTTGGATGACAGCAGATCACCTCTTCACAAAAATTTTATCAGCAATACGCATATCAATAATACTCCAATCGCTGAAAGTAAAATCAGTTGTATTGTGTAAGTGGTTTAAATAGTCCCATGCACTAGAAGGGTTATCTTCAGGCAGTTTCACTGTGGAATCGTTATCAAGTATGATATTCCATCTTCTATTCCCTATATAAGCAAAAGAAGAAATGTGGTCACTTAATTGAGTTTTACTCTCTAACACATCTCTAACAAATTCTAGGTTTGATAACGAGTTTTGTCCTGTAATTACAACAAGATCATCTACTGGATAGTCATCTACGATCACTTTGCCTTCGAAATCAATTACCGAGGTTTTGTTATTATCTTTCCAGAGAGCAAACGGTTTATGCTCATCTATATTAATATGTAGGGTATTGGGCAAAATTCTGTGAACTCTTACGTATTTTATCCATCTGCTTACGGATTGTATGTTACCGGCAAGTTTTGAAAGTGATATATACATGATAGGTTGCGTTCTATCTGTCAAACTTAGAATATCCTTTTTGTTTGTAAATTTATTGCCGCTCACGACTACTTCGTCGATTGAAAATCCACTACTGAGTAATAAACTAGATAGGCAGTCATTACAACAAGTAAAGTAGTAATTAAATCGATTTATTATTTTATCAAGTGAGCTGTAGAGTATTAGCGTAAGAAAAAGTGCTGTGATAATAACCAAGGCACACTTACGCAAAAAACTCCTTTGGCTTCTAGTAATACTGCTCAACATGACTTAAATCCCTAATATTTTTGTGCTGCAAACTATCTTCAATAATAATTTTAACTAATTCATTAAAATTGATTCCTTTTGCCAATTTTGCAATTTCTGGCACTAACGATAACTCAGTAAAGCCAGGATGTGTATTAATCTCAAGCATTTTTAAAGTGTTATTTTTGGGATTATAACGGAAATCTGAGCGGGAAATAGTTTTACAGCCTAAAAATTGATGAATTTTCAGTGCGTGTTCCAAGGTCATTTTATATATATTGTCAGAAATTTCAGCAGGAAATATATGTTCTGCAAATCCATCTGTATACTTTGCTTCATAATCATAGAATTTATTTTTTGGTCGTATTTCCATAGTGCCAATTGCTTCATCTAGCAATACAGCAGTATGTAACTCTATTCCTGGGACATATTCTTCTATGATCATCAAGTCTCTTGAATAGTCTTTTGTCATCCCAGTATTTGACACTGGGATCCATTTTTCTTTTTCCTGGTCACGCGCTGGAATAACACCAAATATGTTTTTTAATTTTAAGTAATCCTTGTTTGAGAAAATTATGTGTACTCCGATACTTGAGCCTTCATTGATTGGTTTTAAGACATACGGATAATCAATTTTAATGTTATTTTTTAGTACATCTTCTCGATTAATTATGTAACCTTTTGGGGTATCAATGTTCAGGAACCGAAATATATGTTTGGATATTGCTTTATTCATGGCAACAGCAGAGGCCATGACTCCTGAGTGTGTATATTTTATACCTAAGATTTCCAATAAACCTTGAATACAGCCATCTTCACCATAAGGTCCATGCAGAGCTATAAAAGCAAGGCCCGGATTAATTTTTTTAAGCTTTTCAGCAATATTGCTGTCAACATCTATTTCTATTGCATTATATGAAAGGCTATCGAGCGCCTTCTTCACTGCTTTTCCGCTCATAAGCGACACTTCTCTCTCACAAGAAAACCCACCACTTAAAATTGCTATAGTTGGAATCATAAGCATTCTATGTTTTACTATATAGCATATATAAAAGATGCTCTTATCTTCAATAGAAAAAACGCTTTGAAAAATTCTATAGCTCTATCCTATGCATAACTGTACGAACGTTTGTTAAGGTACAACAAATGGTGTCATCCCAGTGCTCCTTTTTTTGTCATCCGAGTAGCTGATACTGGGATCTATTTTGCATGTAACTCCAATTGTGTTTTGGCATAAAACGCGACGTGTATTAGACTTATTTGCAAGCAAAGCTTGCTAGATCCCAGTGTCAAGCACTGGGATGACATCATAGGGACACTGGAATGACACCATTCTTTTTTCTGGATCCCAGTGTCAAGCACTGGGATGACATCATAGAGGCACTGGAATGACATCATAGGGGCTACTCGGATGACAAAGGAGGGCAGTGTCAGCTACTTGCATGACACCACCTGCCACCTGCAAATTGCAATGTTTGTACGATTGTGCGTCACGCGCTGGAATGACAAAGAAGAGTGAGTTGCTAGTTTTTTATATGGTTATGCAAGGAGTTTAATCTTTTTTTTTAATATTATTCTAAATTTTCATCAAAATAAGTTGTTTTATCCTTTTTTTCCTTATACTCTTCTGCAGTATAGAGAGGTTGCTTTTTAGCTGTGATATTTGGCCATTTTTGTGAGTATTCTACATTTATATCGTAAAATAACTTGAAAGTTTTTTGTTCGCTGCTCAGCAACTCTTCATCTAGTTCTAAAATATCTTTTATGGAATCATCAGTTACAATTGCATCTACTGGACACTCAGGTATGCACACTCCGCAATCAATACATTCATCTGGGTTAATCACGAGCATGTTTTTACCTTCATAGAAGCAGTCAACGGGACATACTTCCACACAGTCCGTATATTTACATTTTATGCATTTATCTGTAACAAAATGCGTCATAAAACACTGTATATTTGCATTATCTTGGGTACACTAAATTGATAAGAAATTCAAGCCTTTTATGAAGATAAATAAATTGAACAACAAAGAATTAGAAGTATGGTTAAGCTTGGCTAGAACTATAGGACCAATAAAATTTTTTAGTATACTAAGAACACATGGATCGCTAGATGAGGTGCTAAAATATCTCAATAGAGTGGCTAATAATAAGGTGTATGGCATTCAAGATGCACGAGAAGAAATCAATAATGCAGAAAGAATTGGAGCTAAAATTATACCCGCATGTGACCCAGATTACCCTGATCTTTTAAGAAATATCTCTAATTGTCCTCCTGTAATAACTGCGTTTGGTGATATATCATTATTAAGCCGTGAGATAATTGCAATAATCGGTGAGCGTAACTCTTCAATGAATGGAAGAAATTTTGCCAATAAGTTGACACTTGATTTAAGCGAAGCTGGTTTTGTTATTGTTTCTGGACTTGCAAAAGGAATCGATACTGCAGCAAACAGTGTAATATACAAAAATCATCCCACTATTGCTGTTACAGCAAGCGGAATTGATGTGGTGTATCCAAAAGAGAATTTTGATCTATACAAAAAAATCACTGGGAACGGTGGGTTAGTAATCACTGAGCTTCCATTTGCTACTAAACCAAAGCCTCAATATTTTCCTCAAAGGAATCGAATTATATCTGGCCTATCGCTGGGTGTTGTAGTGATTGAAGCATCGAAACGTTCTGGCTCTCTAATAACAGCAGATTTTGCTTTAAATCAAGGGAGAGAGGTGTTTGCAGTTTCTGGTTTCCCTTTAGATTCACGCTGTAGTGGTAGTAATTATTTAATTAAAAACGGTGCTAAGCTTATCGAATCCGCTGATGACATAATAGAGAGTATTAGGTTTAGTTTACCTCCGCAGCAAAAAAACCTATTTGATGTTGAGCACCATTCTGTTAACCAAAAACAAGAAAAATTACAACAGGCAAAATCTGTTATAGTTGATCATATTAACTCTGTACCTGTTGATATAGATGAACTTATATTAGCAAGCGGACTTTCTACCAACATAGCCCTAATGGCTCTTTTAGAACTGGAGTTGGAAAACAGAATAGAGCGTTCACCAGGGAATAAAATATCGTTAATTTTCTAGATTACTTTAGCTATGTCGTTTTACTAGATGTTCGTACAGATATAGCTAAAGTGGCTTAGGTTTACCTACAACTTGAAAAACAACAAATTCGTCATTCCGCTACTCGTTAGCGGAATCTATGCTGAGATACCGCGAATGAATCGCGGTATGACGTAGGGAAATCTTTTTTGGGTTAGCTATATATGCTTGACACTGAAATGATGTCATTTGTCATAGGATTCTTAGTTGCTGATTTTAGAATTGATAAGAGAAAACTTTTTTTCAACTTGTTGTATAATTTTATAAAAGTGATCGAAATCTAAGCTTGCACTACCAATTAAAACTCCTGATAAATTTGAAATATTTAACAAATTTTCTATATTTTCTGAACTGACTGAACCACCATATATAATGTGTTTTTTACCAGTACACAATTTTATTACCTCTATCACCTCAGCAATTGCATCATTATTTGGCATATGACCTGTGCCTATTGCCCATATTGGCTCATATGCTACGGTATATTCACCGTGTGTTGGCAAGCGGTTTTTGCATTGATATTCTATTACTTCTTCTGTTTTTTCATTCTTATAATCTTCTGAATTTTCACCTACACAGATAATTGGGTGTAAGCCTGATTCTATTGCTATTTCCGACTTAAGTTTTATTTCACTATCTTTTTCATTGGCCCTTTCAGAATGCCCAAGTATTACGTAAGTACACCCTAGTTCTTTTAACATTTCTGCGCTAATTTCACCTGTGTAAGAACCGAACTTTTTATGATGGCAATTCTGTGCTCCTATATTAATATTATTGTTCAACTCTATACTGCTTGGAAATGATGTAAAAGGAGGGCAAATTACTAATTTAGAGGTAATTTCGTTGCTCTTGTTGTTAAGTTTGCCTATAAAGTCAACAAATGAAGAACGCATTCCATTCATTTTCCAATTTGCTACTATTAAAAAGGACATCAACTTTACTTATTAGTGAGAGTGCCGGCTGTCGGACTTGAACTGACAACCTCCTGATTACAAGTCAGGTGCTCTACCAATTAAGCTAAGCCGGCATAAACACATTAATAATATACAATTATCAATGGATTTTAGTCAACTGATTTTTAAAATACTATATAATGAAAATAATATGAGAAAATTTTTACTGAAGCCAAAAAAGAGTCTAGGGCAAAACTTTATTTTATCGAGTGAGATAACAAAAAAAATCGTCTCTTTAGCTGGTAGTCTGGAAAATTTTAATGTCATTGAAATTGGTCCTGGATATGGTGCATTAACAAGAGAAATATTGGTGCATAATCCAAAGTCTCTACTTTCTATAGAAAAAGATAGAGATTTAGTAAAGCACCATGACCAACTGCTAAATGAGCATCAAGGAAAGTATAGAATTATAGAAGAGGATGCACTACATGTTACAGAAGAAGAGCTGATAGAGCGCCCAGTTAAAGTTATTGCTAACTTGCCTTACAATATCTCAGTAGTGTTATTTTTAAAGTGGTTGAATAATATAAAATTTTTTACGAGTTTGACATTAATGTTTCAAAAAGAGGTAGCAGATCGCATTACGGCAAGACCCAATTCTAAAGATTATGGTTCCTTATCAGTGCTAAGCCAGTTACTATGTGATATAAAAAAGGAATTTGATATTGAACCTAAAGAGTTTTTTCCAAGGCCAAAAGTACATTCTTCAGTAATTACAGTAAATCCTTTGCCTACCCCAAAGTTTGCAGTAAATTTGGAAATCTTAACAAGATTAATACGTGCCGTTTTTGCTCAAAGAAGAAAGATGCTGAGAAATAGCTTGCAAAATATAACGAACCACACTGAAACTGTCCTTGAAAACGCTAAATTGAGTGGAAACGAACGTCCAGAAAACTTAACTATTGAGCAGTTTTGTTTGCTGGCAAATAATGTAGAATGCTTATTTTGCAAAAGCCCTATTGCAATTTAATTAATTGGCGTATAAGCTTTAAATAAAGCCTATGAAAAAAATGGAAGCTTGTTATTCGTTTGACGATATACTTCTTTTGCCAGCCTATTCTAATATATTGCCTCGCGATGCAGATACAAAAACTTATTTAACAAATAATATAGAACTAAATATCCCTCTCATATCCTCTGCAATGGATACTGTTACTGAATCGGGCTTTGCAATAGCTATTGCCCAACATGGAGGGATAGGTTGCATACATAAGAATTTATCAATAGATGAACAAGTTTTAGAAGTAAGAAGGGTGAAAAAATATGAAAGTTGGATCGTGTATAACCCAATCACGATTTCACCGGATAAAACAGTTGCGGAAGCAATTTCATTAATGAGAGAGCACAATTATTCTGGCATTCCTGTAGTCAATCAACGCAAGTTAGTTGGAATTTTAACTAACCGAGATGTGAGGTTTATTGAAGACCAGAACATGAATGTAAAAGTTTCCGAAGTGATGACAAAAGATAAGTTAGTGACAGTGCGGGAGCAGGGAGTGAATAGTGCCTCAGCAATGAAATTGTTGCATGAAAATAGAATAGAAAAGCTTTTGGTCGTAGATGAAAATTCTTGTTGTATAGGTTTAATTACGGTTAAAGACATTGAAAAATACAATAGATACCCAAATTCATGTAAAGACAGTAAAGGACGGCTCAGAGTTGCCGCTGCAATTGGCACTGGTAAAAAAGATGGTATAGAAAGATGTGAAGCTTTGATCGGAGAAGAAGTTGATGTAGTTGTTGTGGATACTGCTCACGGTCATTCCGAAAACGTTATCAATACCATTAGGGAAATAAAAAAGATGTATCCTAATACGCAATTAATTGGCGGAAACATTGCAACAAAGGAGGCTGCTGAAGCGTTGATTGATGCGGGTGTTGATGCAGTGAAGGTCGGAATAGGACCAGGATCAATCTGTACAACCAGAATAGTTACAGGTGTTGGTGTGCCACAATTCTCTGCAATCAAGAATGTTGCAGAGGCGTGTAGAGCAAGAAACGTCAGACTAATTGCTGATGGTGGGGTAAAATACTCAGGAGATGTTGCAAAAGCTATTGCAGCTGGTGCTGACTCTGTGATGATTGGTTCGATTTTTGCTGGCACTGACGAAAGCCCAGGTGAGATTATCATGTATAAGGGCAGAGCATATAAAGGCTATCGAGGAATGGGATCTATTAGTGCAATGAAACGAGGTTCAGCTAGCCGTTATTTTCAAGATAAAGATTCAAAACTCAAATTAGTTCCACAAGGAGTGGAAGGAAGAGTTCCATTCAAAGGTCCAGCTTCAGGAGTAATCCATCAGTTGATTGGCGGATTGCAAGCTGCAATGGGGTATACTGGTAATAGGAATATAGAAGAGATGAAAAAAAATTGTAAATTTGTTACTATTACTGCATCAGGATTAAGAGAGAGCCATGCTCATGATATAATCATTACACAAGAAGCTCCAAATTACGCTTATCAAGCGTCCAATTTGTCAACCAATTCAGAGTAGTGACCGTTTATTATTTTGCACCCCAGTCTTTTTCAAATATTGCTAGCCCTTGGTCAGTAAGTGGGTGATTGATTAATTGTCTAAGTACTTTTGCTGGCACAGTAATTGAATCAGCACCAAGCCTTGCAGCTTCTATTACATGCGCTGGGCTTCTCACTGATGCAACAAGAACTTTAGTATCAAAACCGTAATTAGAATATATAGTACATATATCTTCTATTAGCGATAAGCCATCATAGCTTATATCATCAAGGCGACCAACAAAAGGAGAAATAAAACAAGCACCGGCCTTAGCGGCAAGCAGTGCTTGTCCAGGAGAAAAACATAATGTGATGTTAACAGGTATTTTACGCTCTGTCCACAACTTTTTACAAGAAATTAATCCTTCATATGTAAGGGGCAATTTTACCACAACATTATCAGCGATTTTCGCTAACTTAAGGCCTTCTTTAACCATATCTGCATGGTTATTTGCAACAACTTCAACACTAACAGGCCCCTTGATAATAGAGCATATTTCACGCACTAAATCCTCGTATTTATCTTTACACCCGGACTTTACTATTAAAGAAGGATTAGTTGTTATGCCGTCAATGAACTCCTTTAGTTCTTTAATTTCATTTAAATCAACGCTATCAAGAAAAATTTCCATATTAATCTCCTATTAAAAAACTATCTTTACAAAACATTGTCATCTTTGAAGGCAAAAGTACAAAAATGGTGTTATCCCAGTGTCCGCTACAGAACTGTACGAACGTTCAGTAAGGCAAGGTGTCATTCCAGTGTTCACCTTTGTCATCCCAGTGCGCGACACTGGAATCCAGCTTATTTCATCATAGAAATTGTTTTCGACATATGTTTCTAGAATCCCCTGCCAATTGCATGATTTACAAATATTTTTACACCTAGATCCCAGTGTCACGCACTGGGATGACAAAGGTGAACACTGGAATGACAGGAAAGAGAATACTGGATGACAGAAAAAAAAGCACTTGGATGACAAAAGTTGGGCTACTTGGATGACAAGACCGACTTTTTGCCTAAAATAACTAAGAAAGAAATTTCTCATCAAGATAACTTAAATATATACTAATTCTCTTATTTTTAAACAATTTCTCATCATGAATTGCACGATCAAAAACCTGAATTTGACTTGTTATAATGCTACAATTATTATTTGCAACTTCTAATACGCCACTATCAATTACAACCTTCTTTTCTGTTTGGTTACTCATTTTAACAGTAATCATACCAGGCAATAAATAAATTAAGTAAGGAGCATGGTGAGCTAAAATCATAATCTCCCCTTCGAGCCCAGTTGCTGAAAGAGAAACCACTCCACTGAATGAAATTTGATCATCAGGAGAGAAAAATTGTATTTTAAAAATATTCATAATCTTTAACTTTTATTTAGCTTCAGCTTGCAGCCTTTTTTATTGCTTCATCTATATTCCCCACCATATAAAAAGCAGCCTCTGGTAAGTGATCATATTTACCTTCAACAATCTCTTTAAAACTGGAAACAGTATCAGAAAGTGAAACAAATTTACCAGGCATACCAGTAAATATTTCTGCAACGTGAAAAGGTTGAGAAAGAAATTTCTGAATCTTACGAGCCCTATCAACAATAATTTTATCTTCATCAGATAGCTCATCCATACCAAGTATTGCAATAATATCTTGCAGTGATTTATAAGTTTGCAATATACGTTTCACCTCAGAAGCTACCTTATAATGTTCTTCACCAATGATTTCAGCAGATAAAGACTGAGAAGTTGAATCAAGTGGATCAACAGCAGGGTATATTCCCATTTCAGCTATTTGCCTTGACAACACTGTGGTGGCATCAAGATGAGAGAATGTAGTTGCTGGGGCCGGATCAGTTAAATCGTCCGCAGGAACATATATAGCTTGCACAGAAGTAATAGAGCCAGAAGTTGTTGAAGCTATTCTTTCTTGCATTGCACCCATATCAGTTGCAAGGGTTGGCTGATAACCAACAGCTGACGGTATTCTTCCAAGTAAAGCAGAAATTTCAGAACCAGCTTGTGTAAAACGGAAGATATTATCCACAAAAAATAGAACATCTTGGTTTTCACGGTCACGAAAATACTCTGCCATAGTAAGTGCTGTTAAAGCAACTCTAGCCCTTGCTCCAGGAGGCTCATTCATCTGACCATAAACCAAAACAGCTTGAGATTTTTCATGCTCATTTATATTTATTACATTTGAAGTGATCATCTCGTGATAAAGATCATTACCTTCACGCGTTCTCTCCCCTACCCCGGCAAACACAGAAAATCCTTTATGAGCTTTTGCTATATTATTAATTAATTCCATTATCAGGACTGTTTTACCAACACCGGCTCCACCAAATAAGCCAATTTTTCCTCCTTTAAGATAAGGTGCAAGAAGATCTATAACTTTTATTCCCGTAACTAAAACTTCTTCCTGTATTCTCTGTTCAGTAAAACTTGGAGGTGCTCTGTGTATAGGCTCTAAGTTATATTCTCCCTTCAGTGGACCGCACTCATCTATAAGCTCTCCAACAACATTAAAAATCCTTCCTAAAGTTGAACGCCCAATTGGCACCGATATTGGTGCACCTGTATCAACAAATTCATCCCCCCTTGATATGCCATCTGTGCTATCCATAGCAATACAACGAACTATATTGTCACCTATATGCTGCGAAACTTCTAAAACCAGCTCTTTATCATTATATTTTAGTTTGCTTTTTAAAGCATTAAATATTTTAGGCAATTCACCTTCAAATTTTATATCAACAACTGCTTGAGTTACCTTAATCGCTCTACCTATATTCATCTCTTTATTTTTATCACCTAACACTATAATTCCATAAAAGAACTTCTAAAGAAAATAAATCTTATATTATTAATAGAAATTTTGCAACATTAAAACGCTTACTAGTTGCGCTTCATTACAAACAATGCAAATGCATTTAATAGCCAAGTAATAACAAACAATACTAAGCTAAGCGCATAAGCAGCAAGAGTTTGCACACTATTGAAATCCTGATCTCCGGTAAGTAATGTAGCGATCTGCACGGTAATGGTAGTAACTGAATTAAGAGGGTTAAAAGTCAAATTTGCGTTGATTCCCACAGCCATTAGCACAATCATTGTTTCACCTATCACTCTTGAAATTGACAATAAAATTGCACTTAAAATTGTAGGCATTGCATAAGGTATTGTTATATGCCATATAGTTTCCGCTGGGGTTGCGCCAAGTGCCATGAAGCCATAACGCAAGCTTTTTGGAACAGATCTTATGGCATCTTCGAGTAAAGAAATAATAAAAGGAAGAATCATTATCCCAATCGATAAACCGGCAACTAAGGCACTTTCTGAGTGTATACTTAAACCAAAAAAATTTACTACCTGCTTTATAAAGAAAGACAAAAACACAACCGCGAAATATCCATATACAACCGTAGGAATAGCAGACAAAACTTGCAAAGTTGTATTAACAATATAACGCACTTTCTCACTCGCATATTCACTAATATATATTGCAGAAAATAAACCAAGCGGAACGACAACTAACATTGCTATAATAGTTATAAGTAATGTACCCACCAAAAGCGGCACTATACCAAAACATCCTATCTTCTCTTCATTAATAGTGACTACATTGTGGCCCCATTTCAAGCAAAACAAGAATTCTGAAATAGCTACTTTATTAAAAAAATTAATGGATTGAATAAAAATAGATAGCATTATAAATAAAGTGATAAAAAATGATATGGCCAAAGCCACAAATAACGAAAGTTTTATTATCTTATTTCTTTTATTTTTAAAGACAAAAGCAAGCATGAAAAAAAGTAACGCTATAGAAATAAAAGTTACAAAACAATTATTATAGAGTACTAACAACCAAGCTAGCATCCATACACAACTAAGATATAGATAAGACTTAACCTTATTTACTTCTTGAAACCTACTAAAACAAAATAAAAGGATTAGTAGGACAGGTATGACTATCACCAAATTCATTTTCCCATGCATCAAATTTTATTCTACGAAAATGTCATATAAGTTCACCATCATTTGACAATAAAGTAAAACAATTTAAAATAAATAATTATATTAATATAAAAACAATGAAGAGAACATTTCAACCAAAAAATTTGATAAGAAAGCGCAGACACGGATTTCGTTCACGTATGGTAACAAGAGCTGGAAGAAAAATCCTTAATAGGCGCCGTTTATTAGGGTGTAACAAATTATGCGCATAGTAAGTATAAAAAAAAAGATTTTTCCTTTGCTTTCAAAAATAAGTTAGCATTCAGCAGTCTTTTTTATCGTGGGCTTTATATATCACTGTACGCTATAAAAGAAAGAGAACCTGAAAAGTACACTCATACTATTAGAGTAGGTCTGGCTATCAGTAAAAAAGCCGGAAAGGCAGCAAAAAGAAATAAAATAAAAAGGCAATTACGAATGCTTGCTAAAATTAGCATTTTAAATATAAGCAATATAGGGCACTACTACATAATACTAACTCATAGAAACATTATACAAGCAAGTTATAAAAACTTACAAAAAGATCTAACTATTTGCTTAAAAAAGATAAAATAAAAAAAATCTCAATTAAGGTATTTACAACTATATTTTTTATGATAACATAGGCAAAATTTTTAAAATAGATTAATAGGTGTTTAATGGCAGGGGATATAACTAAAAATGAAGGCGTAATTCATACAAGTGAATACAGAGAAGGCTTCGATAGTTTTAAGAAGTCATTTAATCAAACACAATGGCTGGAAGCAATGAAACAAGGCCTATTTCTACAAAACAGGCAACCTGAGTCAAAAATGTTAAGCCCGAATGTAGAAGACTTGGTTAGTAAGAAAACAGAGGTTAGTTAAATAAAGAAATTTTTATAAACTTGGCAGCGACCTACTCTCCCTTTTCAAGTACCATCAGCGCTAAAAAGTTTCACTTCCGAGTTCGAGATGAGATCGGGTGGTTCATTTTTGCTATAGCCACCAAGTCAATAAAAATTTCTAACTTAACAATTTTAACTTAATATTTAACACTGCATACACACATATAGAAAGCAAATAAATCAATCAGGCTATTAGTACTAGTTAGCTTCACATGTTACCATGCTTCCACACCTAGCCTATCAACGTGGTAGTCTTCCACGGCCTTAATTGGGAAATCTTTTTGAAGAGGGTTTCTTGCTTATATGCTTTCAGCAATTATCCCATCTATACATAGCCACCCAGCGATGCTATTGGCATAACAGCTGGTACACCAGAGGTATATCCATCTCGGTCCTCTCGTACTAGAGTCAGACCTTCTCAAATTTCCTTCACCCACGGCAGATAGAAACCGAACTGTCTCACGACGTTCTAAACCCAACTCACGTATCACTTTAATCGGCGAACAGCCGAACCCTTGGGACCTTCTTCAGCCCCAGGATGTGATGAGTCGACATCGAGGTGCCAAACGGTGTTGTCGCTATGAACGCTCGAACACCATCAGCCTGTTATCCCCGGCGTACCTTTTATCCGTTGAGCGATGACCCTTCCATACAGAATCACCGGATCACTATGACCGACTTTCGTCTCTGCTTGGCTTGTCAGCCTCGCAGTCAGGCAAGCTTATGCCATTATACTATCAAGCTGATTTCCGACCAGCTCTAGCTTACCTTCGCACACCTCCGTTACTTTTTAGGAGGCGACCGCCCCAGTCAAACTACCCACCATACAATGTCCTAGTTCCAGATAATGAAACATAGTTAGATATCAAAAGTGTAAAGGGTGGTATCTCAAGATTGACTCCATTATAGCTAGCGCCATAACTTCAAAGTCTCCCACCTATCCTGCACATCACACTTTTAATAGCAATGTAAAGCTATAGTAAAGGTGCACGGGGTCTCTTCGTCTAACCGCGGGTACCCCGCATCTGCACGGGGAATTCAATTTCGCTGAAGTGATGTTGGAGACAGTGGAGAAATCGTTACGCCATTCGTGCGGGTCGGAACTTACCCGACAAGGAATTTCGCTACCTTAGGACCGTCAGTGTTACGGCCGCCGTTTACTGGGGCTTCAATTTAGAGCTTGCACCCCTCCTATTAACCTTCCAGCACCGGGCAGGCGTCAGACCCTATACTTCCACTTACGTGTTTGCAGAGTCCTGTGTTTTTAGTAAACAGTCGCTACTCCCTATTTTGTGCCACCTACTCATAGTTGCCTAAAAGCAGGTTACCCTTCTTCCGAAGTTACAGGTATAATTTGCCGAGTTCCTTCAACATCATTCTTTCAACACCTTAGTATACTCTACTCATCCACCAGTGTCGGTTTGCGGTACGGCCTCATAAATATAAGTGCTATTTCCTGGAGCTTCTTTTAAGCATAAACCAATCCAATAAGGTCTATACAAATACGAAACCCGTCACACTTAAGAGGTTTAGGAATATTAACCTAATTGCCATCGACTACTCCTTTACGGACTCGCCTTAGGAACCGACTAACCCTACGCAGATTAACTTAACGTAGGAACCCTTAGATTTTTGGTGAGAGTGTTTTTCACACTCTTTTACGCTACTTATGTCAGCATTCTCACTTCCGATATCTCCAGCAGTTTTCACAAACCACCTTCATAGACTTACGGAACGCTCCGCTACCGCGCCTATTGATCGAAATCAATAAGCACTCACATCTTCGGTATACAGCTTTAGCCCCGGTACATTTTCGGCGCAGAAAAACTTATTTAGACAAGTGAGCTGTTACGCTTTCTTTAAAGGATGGCTGCTTCCAAGCCAACCTCCTAGCTGTAATGGTTTTTCTACTTCCTTCCCCACTTAGCTGTAATTTTGGGACCTTAGATAGTGATCTGGGTTGTTTCCCTTTCCACCACGGACTTAGCACCCGTAGTGTGCCTGCTGTATAATTAATTGTTGGTATTCGGAGTTTAGTTAGATTTGGTAAGACGGTGAATCCCCCTAGTCTATCCAGTGCTCTACCCCCAACAACATACATACAACGCTCTACCTAAATAGATTTCGCGGAGAACCAGCTATTTCCAAGTTTGATTGGCCTTTCACCCCTAATCACAACTCATCCAATAATGTTGCAACATTAACTGGTTCGATCCTCCAGTGTGTTTTACCACACCTTCAATCTGGTCATGACTAGATCACTTGGTTTCGGGTCTAATCCATAAAACTAAAACGCCCTATTCAGACTTGCTTTCGCTACGCCTACACCTAACGGCTTAAGCTTGCTTCATAGATTAACTCGCTGACCCATTATGCAAAAGGTACGCTGTCACTCTAAATATCAATAAATTGATATAGAGCTCCAACTGTTTGTAAGCACTTGATTTCAGATTCTATTTCACTCCCCTCCCGGGGTTCTTTTCACCTTTCCCTCACGGTACTTGTTCACTATCGGTCGTTAAGTAGTATTTAGGCTTGGAGGATGGTCCCCCCATATTCAAACAGGATTTCACGTGCCCCGCTCTACTCAAGGATTTAAAAACTTTCTACTTATACAGGACTATCACCTTCTATGGTTACTATTTCCAGAGTATTCTAATTCTTATTCTTAAATCACTAGCCTTTTCCGCTTTCGCTCGTCACTACTAACAGAATCTCGGTTGATTTCTTTTCCTTTGGCTACTTAGATATTTCAGTTCACCAAGTTTGCTTTACATACTTAGTATGTAATAACTAGCTAAGCTAGTTGGGTTTCCCCATTCGGAAATCTGCGGATCAAAATTTGTTGACAATTCCCCACAGCTTATCGCAGCCTGCCACGTCCTTCATCGCCTCTTAACGCCAAGGCATCCATCAAGTGCTCTTAATAATTTATTTATCCGACTATATGCAGAATATGCAGAGTTAAATATTATTAAAATTGAATTGAGATTAAATTAATCTCTACCATAAAACTTGTCAAACATCTAAAAACTAAATTAATCTTTTATATATTATAACCTAACAAATAATATGTCAACGCCTTTTTGTACAAAACATTTACTTATATTATCAACAGTAATATACTAGCAATCCTAAACAGTACAATCTGAGAAATACGCGGTAAACTTATATATACAGTAAAAGTTAATGAAAAAGATATTTTGTAAGATAAAATGTGTTAAAATCAATTGCCTAAAAATGATAATGAACATTCGGAGTATTTCTAATGTATGAAAAGTAATCTCTCTTTTATAAAAAATGTTGCTTTAAATTGTATGTCTAAGCTTATTGGCGTATTAAATATTAAGAAAGTAAAACACTTCATTGTGAATAAATATAATACTCTTCATAAAGAAATGACAGTGCTTCTTAAAAAATCTAAGAACCTGTTAAACGCCAACATTGAAATCGGTTTATATCACTTTTATAAAGGTAGCATATCAGATGCAAAGTTACGATTTTGGTTAATTAGCATATTTTACCCCCATTTATCCATAGTCTGGTATAACATCGGAAGGTGTCATTTTGCGGTAGGGAATACTAACAAAGCTTATAATTATTTAACACAGACACTAAAATTAGATAGTGATCACGAGGAGGCATCTTACTATATAAAAAAAATGACAAACTCAGCGCCTATTACAGAATTGCCAAAAAACCTCATAAGACAATATTTTGATTACACAGGTGAATATTCTGTTGAGCATTGGTTGATTGCTAAACAGTATAGAGGGCATGAACTTGTACACATGATAATTACAAAAATCTTCAACAACTCTACTTCTGAGCTCAATATACTTGACCTTGGTTGTGGAACTGGAATATGTGGTCATTTCTTGAAAATAAATAGTACTGGAAGCCACATAACAGGAATTGACATTTCAAGTAGAATGCTAAATATCGCAAGAGGGTGCTTTATAAAAGGTAAGCCTGTTTACAATGAATTAATACATATGGAAATGAAAGAGTTTCTTAAACAAGAGAAAAACCAGCAGTATGATGTAATTATCTTTGCTGAAGTGCTACATTATCTACATGACTTTCAAGAAGAATTGGAATTAGCAAAAAGATCTACGAGCAAAAAAGGGGTTATTATATGTTTAATAAGAAGAAAGGAAGGTGAAGGTATTGACTTTGTAAACAAAGGAGACTATTTTCGTCACTCAGAAAGTTATGTTCAACATGTTGCAAAAAAAATAAATATGCAGATAAGTTATATGAGTTACTGTAAAATATATGGCAGTCAGGTTGACGGTATCTTGTTTGCATTACAGCATCAACAAGAAAGTCCGAAAAACCCAACTTAAAAATCGCTCAAAATGACTTTTAAGTACCTATATATAATAAAAGAATAAAAGGAATTTTATGAATAACATTACTATTAATTACGCAAAGGATAGCAAATTAACCGATTTTGGAAAAGCAGTTCTATCAGACAGGTATTTAATAGAAAATGAAAGTTACCAAGACCTCTTTGCACGTATTGCTAATTACTATTCTGATAATAAAGAACATGCGCAGCGTCTTTATGACTACATGAGCAACTTGTGGTTCATGCCTTCAACACCAATACTCAGCAATGGTGCCACCAAGAGAGGGTTGCCTATATCTTGCTTTCTTAATGAAACCGAAGACAGCTTGCAGGGAATAGTTGACTTATGGAATGAAAATGTTTGGCTTGCTGCACGTGGAGGAGGCATAGGTAGTTATTGGGGAAATTTACGTTCAATTGGTGAAAGTGTAAAAGGTAGTGGTAAAACATCAGGAATTGTACCATTTATTGTGGTGCAAAATGCTCTAACGCTCGCAATTAGTCAGGGATCCTTAAGGCGAGGAAGTTCAGCAGTCTATCTTCCTGTATCTCATCCGGAGATAGAAGAGTTTCTGGATTTGCGCAAGCCAACAGGCGGTGACCCAAATCGCAAAGCGTTAAATATACATCATGCTGTAATAGTAACAGATAAATTTATGCAGGCTGTTGAGAATGATCAAGAATGGAATTTAATAAGCCCTCACAACAATAAGGTTATTTCAACTGTAAAAGCGCGGGATATATGGATCAAAATATTAACAGCAAGGGTTGAAACTGGAGAACCTTACATTATTTTCCTTGATGCAACAAATAACAATAAGCCAGAATCTTACAAAAAGCTCAACTTAGACATCAAGATGTCAAATCTATGCAGTGAAATAACTTTAACTACAGGTTATGATCACCTGAATAAGTCACGCACTGCTGTGTGTTGTCTATCATCCGTAAACCTTGAGTACTACGAAGAATGGAAAGACAATAAACTCTTCATAGAAGATATAATGCGCTTTCTTGATAATGTATTGGAAGATTTTATAAATAAAGCACCGAATGAAATGCAGCGAGCAAAATATTCTGCAGCCAGAGAACGCAGTATTGGTTTTGGCGTGATGGGCTTTCACTCATTTTTACAAAGCAAAATGGTTCCTTTTGAATCAGTAACAGCACAACAATGGAATAAAAAAATATTTAAGTATTTACGCGAGCAAGCAGATATAGTTTCTAAAAAATTAGCAGAGGAAAAGGGGGCATGTCCTGATGCCAAAGAAGTTGATCTAATGGAAAGGTTTACACACAAGCTCGCTATTGCTCCAACTGCCTCAATCTCCATTATTGCAGGCAATACCTCTCCTGGAATAGAGCCATATGCAGCAAACGTATTCATACAAAAGACACTTACAGGCTCATTTGTAGTGCGAAATAAATTCTTGCAAAAACTATTAGCAGAAAAAAATCAAGACAATGATAAAATATGGTCTTCAATTTCAACAAACGAGGGTTCTGTTCAGCACTTAGATTTTCTTAGTGAGCATGAAAAATTGACATTTAAAACAGCGTACGAGCTTGACCAAAGATGGATTATAGAACATGCAAGTGATAGAACTTCGCATATTTGTCAATCTCAATCAGTAAATCTGTTCTTACCTGCCAACGTACATAAACGTTACTTGCAAAAAATACACATGCTTGCTTGGAAAAAAGGATTGAAGAGCTTATATTACTGCAGATCACAATCAATGCAGAGAGCTGATAAGGTCTCGCATGACATATTCAAAAAAAGTGAAATATTGCAACACAAAACAGATATTGACTACAATGAATGTTTGTCATGCCAGTAGTGGCCTTATTCAAAAAAGTAGAGAGAAAGTTAAGCAAATGGGAAGGAAATATAATAGACTTCTTGCATAACCATATAACATTGGGAATAGACGAAAAA